>CALJTN010000202.1 GCA_937976175.1 uncultured Clostridiaceae bacterium
TTAACCATACTTCTGTCCTTTCTAAAGCAAATTCAAATAGATACATAGTCAAAGAGCTAATCTATTTAGTTTGCTATGTTTTTATATTTCTAAAAGTTTAGATTTGCATTATATAATATTCAATGGCAAGCTTTATATTCCTTTGTTTTTCTATGATAGTTATCCATTGCGTCTAGAGAGGGCAGGTTTTCCTTCTGAAATGATGTTAAAAAAAGCTCTATGAAAATTTTCATAGAACTTTTTAAGGTAATTACACTAAAATAATGGATTTTCATTACCATACTTAAAATAAATTAATGAACTTAAAAATCTTTGGTATTTACTAATTTCAGAACTAACTTCTCGTCCCCTAAAGAATACCATAGAAATAACTTCCCATAAAAATACCCAGCCACCTATATTAAATCCTTGTTGTATAGTTCCTAAGAATATGTTGTCCCCAGCAGTTGTGCTTAGAAAAACGGACACTGCTAGCAAACTAAGTGATGATACTAAATATTTAAACATCTTATGATAATTTTCCTTTAAAATCTTAATTTCTTGATGCAAATAAAAGGAATAATAGGTTTTAATACCAGCAATTAAAGATTCTTCTCTGTTTACATCCTTCTCTTCTTTCGGTAAGTAAAAACATATATCTACTCCATATTTATCCGGAATCTCTTCAAAACAGTTTTCAAGAAAAATTGCTAAGTCCGGATCCATGTCTCTTTTTCTAAAAGGAGCACGATCCCAGTCATTAAATATATCGTTATACTTATCCAAAGCTACCTGTATAACGTAATTTCCTGTACTAGTATTTTTCTCGTAAATCTTTTGAAGATAATCGCTTTTTTTCGGCTTTTTGGTTTTTTCCTTCCACCTGCTATTCATGTTCTGCAACACATTTTGCATTTTATCAACCCTTCATAACCATTTTGTTTATATCTACATTATACAACTCTTCCTGCAAATAGCCAAACAGAGCCATTCTACATAAGGTAATGCTTATTGAAACTATTGACACTATCCTCTAGTTTCCGTTAAAGTCCTTATGTTTAGACTGCTATTTGCAAATAATTGAAATTATTATTATAGAAGAGAGGCATAATTATACTGCTATTAAATTTTATTATGCACAAAAAAAACATAATATATGCTCTGCATATTCTAATAAATGTACATTTGGTAAATTTACTAAGCAACATTAATATCTATAAAAACAAATTTAAATACCAGGTTAAAATCTTTTCACCCCAAAGCATCATTAAAAAAGTAGCCATTATTATTGATGGACCAAAGGGCATTTCTGATCTACCATTTTGCTTCTTAAATCTTAGTAAATAAACACCAACAGCTCCACCAATTATAAAAGAAAAGAACATCATGAGAAGGGTTAGTTTAAACCCTAAAAACAAACCACAAAGTCCACAAATCTCTGCATCCCCCCAGCCCATGCCCTCTGTTCCAAGCAAAAGCTTTGATAATAAAATAATAAAAATTATAGTACCCGCGCCAAGTACCCCACCATAAATGTAAGTAACTACTGATTGTCCCAGATAAAAATTAACTCCAAGTAAAATAATACCTAGCCCAATTGCAAACCAAGTGGTTGTGGTATACACTTCCATTGTATCATAATCTATCATAGCTATAACTATTAAAAAAGGTATAAGTATTAAAAACTTTAAAAGATAAATACTGATTCCGTATTGAAAATAAGTTAATAAAAAAAGTATAGCTGTTACCACTTCTACTAGGGCATATCTAATAGATATCTTCTCGCTGCAGCTTCTACATTTACCTCTTAAAAAAATCCAACTGAAGACTGGTATAAGGTCATAAGCCCTAATATTAGCTCTACAGGCAGTGCAATGTGATGGTGGATATGCTATATTTTCTCCTCTTGGTATTCTGTATATGCATACATTTAAAAAACTTCCTATTAATAATCCTAAAATAAAAATAATTATACCAAAGCCAAATTCCATAAAATCATCCCCTTTAAACTAAAAATTCACTAAAATTCACCAAATTAAACCAAAATCAACCAAAACCAACCAGTTACCTGGTTGCATAATTTTCAACAAATGCTTTATAGTATTCTCTATTCTTAAAATAGGATAGTATTGTTTCACTATTAATAAATTTTTCTTTTTCTTTACCTATATACATGCAATAGCTACTCCATATATATTGTTCTGGTGTTTTTACTATATTCGCTCTTACTGGATTTAAGTGAATATATTTGCTTACATCTAATGAATATTTGTCATTGTCTATAAGTTGTGATCCATATCTTTGTTGAAAAAGATGTCCCACATAATTATATTTATTATTAAAATATTTTGCATAAAACTTATTTACCCTCATCATAAGCTCTTTGATATGCCTTTCTTTTGTTTTTATTTGTATATGTACATGGTTAGTCATTAAACAATAACTTATTACTTCATATTGATTATCCAAGTGTTGTATTGCTTCTTTTAATATCTGGAGGAACGTTTTATAGTCTTCTATTCCTCTAAAAATCTCATCTTTTCTATTTCCTCTAGATGTTATATGATACTCTGCGTATGGATACCATATCCTTGGTTTCCTGGAGCGTTTTGTAACTTTACTTTCTTCCATAATATTAATTACATCTCCTGTTCTTGCTTTTATTATGATTCTATCCACATTAACAGTATATAATCATCATATTAAAAACAGAAAAATCGAAGAATAGCTATAAGTTATTCTTCGACAAAAACCACTAGATACCAGGTTGCATACTATTTTAAAACAGGTAAGTTCTTAACATAAAAGTCAAATTTAAATAACTTTCCTGCAGCATCCACAATTGGATTTGAATTGATTGTTACTGTATTTTCTGATATCTTTCCAATAGCTGCATTTCTATCTACATTTAATTTGAATACAAGTAAATAATATTTATATCCTTGAGTTACTGCCGCTGGCATTGGAATTGTAATTTTTTGACCTTGTACATTTGGCGTAAATGTTCCAACAATTTTGCTGGAAACTTTTCTTAGTGTGAAGTTAGCCTCATTTGTTACTTCATACAAATCAAACTCATTCCTATTAATTATAATTGAATTGCTCCCTCTATTAATTTGTAATTCTAGACTTTTGCCCTGTAGGTTCGCCTTAACTCCTATACCGATAGAGGCGCTAAATCCTTTTACTATATTTATATCAGAGTTAACAAGTTTTCCATTTACAAACAGTCCATTAGCTACTACTGTTGGGGGTGTTGTTTCTGCTATAAAAGTAGTACTATCTAACGGTGCTAGTGCACTGTTTCCTGCACTGTCAGTTGCAGTTCCAGCTGCTATCCTTATTCCAATTGTTCCATCACCTGTTATATTGCTTACTGTTACTGTTCTTGTGTTACCAGTTCCACTTGCTGTTACTGTTCCATCTGCTGTTCCAGTCTTTACTAGCGACACGTTAGAACTATCCAGCGTTACTCTATCTGCTCCAGTGTAATTTACTGTATATGTTATAGGCTGCCCATTTGTAAGTAGTGCTGATGGATTCCCTATTACTACCGCAGGGGCT
This sequence comes from uncultured Clostridiaceae bacterium, assembly GCA_937976175.1. Taxonomy (GTDB): domain Bacteria; phylum Bacillota; class Clostridia; order Clostridiales; family Clostridiaceae; genus Clostridium_AD. The sequence goes on from CALJTN010000202.1 coordinate 3,544, forward strand.
ATTGTGTCAATTATAAAAGTATTTCCTGTTGCTGGTGCTGTTGTAGCATTTCCCGCCACGTCCTGAACTTGAGAAAGGCTTACAGTTGCTATTCCATCTTTGTAGGTATTTTCATTATGAGGATTTACTGTATAATCATATGTCCATGTTGTTCTGTCTGTTCCTACAGGAGACATATTCGTAGATGTTATATTTGTTGTACCTTGTTGATTAATTGATATTTGTGGAATTTGACTAACTTTTATTGGTTCAGAATAAGTAGCAGTAATGGTTTGTTTACCAGCCTTAACAGGATTTGCACTATAAGTTAGTTGCACTGTAGGGGCTATAGTGTCTATAATAAATGAATTAACCATTGGTGCTACAGCTCTATTGGATGCATCATCGTATACTGCTGATAAGCTTACCCTTGCAACACCATCAATATTAGTTTTATTATTAGTAGTTGTGCCATTAGCCCAAACTATATACTTATACGTCCAGATTCTTTTATCTCCATTGCTTTGCATGTTTGTAAATGCAATGTCATTGGTTCCTACTTGATCAATTGCTATTTGTGGAATGTCCCCAGCTCTAACTTGTTCAGAATAAGTAGCTGTAATAATCTGTTCGCCAAGGCTTGCAGGATTTTTACTAAAAGTTAATGTTACTGTCAGTGCCTTTGTGTTTATTATGAAGGTATTTCCTATTGGTGATGCTGCTCTATTCCCTGCCCTATCGCGTACCTCTGACAAAGTTACTGTTGCAATACCATCTTTATAGGTACTGCCATTATCAGCATTAACGGTATAATTATATTGCCAGGTAGTTCTATCTGTTGACACAGCGGTCATATTAGTAGCTGGTATACTTGCAGTACCTTGCTGACTAATTGATATTCTAGGTGTGTCCTCTAATCTAACTGGTTCTGAATAAGTAGCTGTAATTACTTGTGTACCAACACTAGTGGGATTTGCACTATAAGTTACGGCTACTGTTGGTGCAGTGCTATCATATGTGACAGTTGAATCTTGAATTGCAACCCCTTCATTTCCATATAAATCAGCATAATGAGCAACGCGCACCGTAATTGGACCATCCGTTAGCCTGTCCCCATTTGAATTAATTGTGCCAGTACTTGCTATATTAACAATTGCTGTATAATTGTTTTGTGAATCTTTAGTAATAGTAGCGTTAGTAGCATAACCATTAATTAATATCTGAGGATTTCCAATTAAATTTTCCGAAGCAGTAAATCTTGTGGTGAGTGTATTTCCAGCTACAGCCCACTTATTACCGTTTGTATTATTAGAAGTAACACTCAAATTGTTAAGTAGAGGTTTAGTGTTATCAATTATAAATGGACCATATAGCCCTTGAGTAGTTCCTTCTGTGCTTTTAAATTTGGTAGCAATGTAATATATTCCATCCTGTGCGGGAAAGCTTATACCTGAAACATCCCCAAAATATGCACCTGCTATATCTCCAGGAGTAGTAGTTTTACTTGAATATAATTCACTTTTGGGAATAGGAACAAAGCTACTGCTGTTGTTAAATTTGTATTCTGGAACAAAAGCTGCCTGCGTAGGACATCCTTCATACCATTCCATATATATTGGATAATACTTGCCCGCTGTAAGATCCATTTTGATACCTTTAGTTCTATCAAAAGGTGCTTGAAGTGACCAATCATCCACAAAGACTTGCTGTACACCATCTTTTATAATATATCCATATGCTCCATCGTCTGACCAACAGGCAAGTACATAACTTCCTGTTTGCTTAGGAACAAAATAACCCCACATTTTCATAGCTTTCCAGGAAGCATATTTGGTTTTGGGATAATATTTCCCATTGTATGTTATAGTATTAGAAGTTGGAGAAGCTACGGCACTACCATATGAAGTAGTATTTTTAGTTTTTTGGCTCACATAGAAATTACTTCCATTGGTACTTCCTAAATCATATTTAGTTGTGTCCGATACAGCTTCCTGCTCAAATACCCCCTCGAATGAAGGTGTACCAAAGCTTACGTTTCTCGCTGAAGCTGTACCTGCTTTACCTGCATATTCATAGTGCTTTGTTGTAAGATAATTCTGCTTACCTATATCATCCTTATAAGCCTCATATGTATTAGGTGCAGGCAGAGGTATATCAACCATTGCTGAATCCACTGGAAACGGAGGAACCGTAGTTAGATTAGCGGCTTCCACGAACTTATACTTACTAAAGGTTACATTATTAAAACCATAAGAAATTTTAGCCTTTGCACCTGCTGCTAGCTTAACTTCAGGACTTAATATTTTGTTGCTTGTTGCCCCCCCATTATTAGTATACGGGCTTATAACTTGGTTTGATGAATCAGTTACACTTACTGAAATTCCAGTTGCGGATGTGCTTGCATATGCACCCCCATTAGGAATTTGCCCAAATAAAAGGCTTTGCATAAAGATTACTATAAGTAAAAACGTGAAGATTTTATTTTTTTTACCTTTCATATATACTCTCCCCCTTTTTATATTACTTTGTAGTTTTTATATAACCAATCTAATTTCTAAAATAAATTTCACTTTTTACAACTTTATCCTCATTATCTTTAATTCCTCGTTCAAAAGCTATTTCCATTTCTATACCTATAACCTTTGTTCCATCACCATCTAGGGTAATGTTTTTACAAATAATATATTCAACAAAATCCGCTACTTCTATTTTGCCCTTATCAATGGAATTCTCAATAGAGGATAGCATTAACTTATTATTTTCTACTGTAAAAGTGTATTCCTTTACCCAATTTTTAGATAACTTTACATACTCTTCAATGTTATCTATTTTTCCATCGGTACCTTGAGTGTTAATCATTACAGTACTAGATTCCATGGCAATGCTTGTTATTTTCTCAATAGCTTTTTCAGCTTCAGTCTGAATTGATACCTCTAAGGATACTCTATTTAAAGATTTATAATTAGTGAAAAAGAAGGAATATATAGTAAGCAGAACTACTGAAAAAATTGCCATAGATATCATAAGCTCTACAAGTGTAAACCCCTTTTTATTTCTATACATCCCTATCACGGCTCCTATTTACTTATTATCCAATTCCTAAGTGTTATTAGCTGATTTTTTTGTATGAGCTTATCGCCCTCAATTTCTAATCCATAGGATGCATTAATAACTGTATCCCATGACTCTTCTACATTCTTTGAGTTATCATTAGTAAATACATCTTTGAAAAGTTCATAATATCTACTAATTATTAATTCACTAATATATTTTTTGTTGTATTTAACCTTTTTTTCTCCAGTTCCCTCAAAAGTTAAATTTCCTCCAACAATTATAGTACCTGTAAAATCCATCTGTCCTTTTATTGTCAAATCTCCAGTTACTATTATTATACCTTTCTTAGCATCCTTTTCAATAGAACTAGTGGAACTGAAATCTAGAGTGTGGTTTCCTTTTTTAATAAAAACAAATTCTCCACTTTTCAACTCATTGATTTCTACTAGCTTACTAATATCTATCTTGCATATATCCTGTGGATTATTGTTTTTATTTCCAAATATTTTATTAGGTGAGCTTGGGTATGTATCATTCTTTTCTCCTTCACTAGCTGGAATTTTAACCTTAACTCCCATATTATTAACCATCTTATTAAATTCATTTCTTTTCTTAATTATATTCCCTTCTTCAATAGGAATATTCTGTGGCTTAATCTCTCCATTAGAAACAATTGCACCAGCATTAACTGTATTAGCGCCTAACGACACTCCGTTAAGTATTAAATCACTTCCACCTTTATCCTTATACTCATCATGGTAAGCTTTAAAGTAGATACTCTTCTCTTCTGCATATAAGGCTCTGCTTTCATTAATAAGACTTGATGCTAATACCAGTGGTTGAAAATATTCAAAAGTTACATTGCTTTCGTTAAGGTTTACCCCGGTTATTCCCGTAACATCGCCTGTAAGTGGATGCATATAGGCCCTGTAATTTCCCTTTATAGCTACCGATTCACCAGTTTGATATTGACCATTTTCCAGTGTAACTGAGTTTACATAAGGAATATCTATGTACCCAACTCCACTAATAATGCTATCACCAGCAATTGCTAATCTCGAGCCACTATTTAAATCTGCGTTGATAATAATAGTACTGGACTTGCTTGCTTGTCCATATTTATTGTTACTAAATCCACTTAAACTGTCCAAGCTACCATCATCAATTCCATAAAAGCTACCTTTAATATCAATAACACTATTATCCGCATTCAATTCCAAATCATCAGTAGTATATACAGAACCACTTTCAGAATCACCAGAAATTTTATTCACTGTTAAACTGGACCCAATGGCTGTATCATTAAGGATTACATTTTTGCTAAATATGTTTCCATATACGGTATTAATGCTCATTTTGTTTACTAGAAAGTCCTCTGCAGTAGATATATTTCCTACTATATTTGTAGTAGAATTTTCAGCATTAAAATTGATGCCTCCATTTTCTCCATTTATTCCTTTAACATATATATCTGCCGGATACATCTCTATGTCACTTTTTCTCTCTCCTAAGGTTAAATTCCCTTCCTCAACAAACATATTTCCGTCTACTGCTAAGGCTTTTGACCAAACTGCATTGGGAATTCTAATAGTATTAGTATTAAATTTGTACTCCTGCCCATACTCTGGTACAGCTACATCATAAATAGCTCCCACTATTTTCTCTATTCCTCTATTATCTTTAAAGCTTGATTTTAAACTTATACTTAATACATATTTACCTGTTGAAACCTCTATAAAATTTGGTTTTGCTCCAACTACAGTAACATTAGGCTTTATTCCCGATAATTCATAGCTATAAGCATCCTTTAAAGTAAGAATACCCGCCTCTTGTTTAAATAGATAATCTTCAATATACTTCTTATAATACTCTTTAAATTTTATCTTCTGCTGTTTTTTTAATTCATCAGTAATGAATACTCCGTTTGAAGCTACAGTAATATAGTCACTGCCTGGATTATCATCATCCCAAGATGCTTCCTCTATGGCATCATTGATTCTTCCGTCTATTTTTGCTATCTGTTTTTGTCTCTCTTTTTCAATTTCTTCATTCATCTCATCTTTAGTGAACTCGTCAATCTTTTTATTACTATAATTGATTGCATTATCTATCACACTACTAATGATTTTATAGGACTCGTCAATCCCAGCTTCCGAGGCATAGAGGTTTGCTTTTATTTGTCCTTTAACAACCTTAAGCTTATAATTAGACACTGTTAGGGCTAAAAAGGCTGTGCCTAATATGCTTAAAATAGAAAAGAGTATCAAAACTATAACCAATGAAGAACCTTTTTTACATCTTCTTATCACCTTATCACATCCCCAGTTTGTATAAGTTTAAGAAATCTTTTTATACCCTTTCAATTCTTGAAGTGTTTCACCAGTACCTATCTTTTCAATCTTTACTTTAACTTCGTAAAGTCTATACTGGTCACTATTGTTGTTAGGCAAATTAGATGGATTAATACTATAGTACTCTACATTCCCAATAAATTTATTAAATGTGAATTGTGAACTTTCATCCTGTTTTATAAAGTGCAATTTTAATTTTCCATTATTACTCAAGTTTATAATATTCATTTTCAAATTATTATTTGATAGATAAATCTTTACATTTATTTGAAAATCACTCCCTGTAGTTATAGGGAGTTTATAAACTTCGTCTAGTCCGAAATCTAGCATGCTATTATCACATCTAACTTCAACAACTGAGCTATTATTGGTCACACCCAAGTTCTTAATTAACGCATCATTATCTTTGTCATAAACTCCAATATTTGCCCCATGAAACTTAACCACAATATCAGCTTCATCATCCCTAATAATACTAAATTCATCAACTACTTGACTTTGCGACGGTATAAGTAAAGTTTCTGTTATTTTATAAGCACCATCATTATAATTTCTAGTTAATTCATTTCCTATTTGAATATAGTTACTTTTAACAATGATATACTTAGGAGACTTTATTCCCTCCATATTTTTTTGTGCTAAGGATAAAGCCTCCATTTTTTCATCTGACTTTTTATTTGTTTTTACACTACTTAAGGTTAATGACAAAATAGGAGCAATAATTATTGATAAAATAGCTAAACTTATAATAATCTCTATTAAAGTAAGACCTTTTTTATTTTTTATAAATTTCATGGCATCTCCTCATTTACTATCTATTAACCGAAACATTGCCTTTTTCTTTTAATATATTAACTCTTGGCTTAACTGCATCGTCATTCTGAATATTAACCACAACAGTCTTATCAGTATAGTTAAATATTTTTACCTTTGCACTAGCAAGATCCGTTTCTAAGCCCCTTTTTTGAGAGAAAATTTCCAGAGTAATTTTTTCTGATGCTGGAACAAACTCATTAACGTTATTGAAGTCTTTAGGCCAGGACTCTATGCTTGTTTTATACTTATAATAATACTTGTCTCCCTTTTTAGTAAAGTGGAATTCCACTTCCTCTACACCCCTGTTATCAGCATATATATAGGAGCTTCTAGAATTATCTTCTGCTCTTCCTATTCTAATAGTTGGTAAATCTGAGGTAATAGGTTTTGCACTCATTACAAAATCATTTTTAACTTCAACCTTTTTATTTGTGTTTGCGTTAATGGAAGTTGCTGCTCCTTCAAAAGGATTTTCCTTTCCAGTGGGCATTTCAAATTTCCAAGGGAAATAATCCTCTTCATTAAACTTTGGAATAGCATGGAAATCTAATATTACATTGCCTGAAATTGCATTATCCTCTGCTGCCGTTAAATTTATTTTATTTATTATGATTTTTTTCTCAAAAGATTCTACCTGTTTGATAAAACTTATAAATCGAAAATAATTCCCTTTAAAGCTCACTGTAACCTGCATTTTTTTTGTGCTTGGTATAGCTGTATTTTTATTTTCCTCACTGCTACCTTCAGTCCCTTTTGGGTCTGTTTGCTTTTCTATAATTTTTTTATCCAATTCAATATTATTATACTGCTTAACTAATTTATTCAACTCAGTGTCTAAAACTACATCATTTTTCTTTTCAGCTGTTAAGTTATCATCACTAATTTCCGAGAAACTAAGAACATCTCCTTGTAATTTACTATTCTCAAACATCTTGTCCAACATTATGATGATTCTTTCCTGCTCTATGGAAGGAAATAATCTCCTTGTTTTATCAATAATCTTTGAGTTTAAAACCTTAATTTCCGCTTGTTTTTTACCCTTCGAATCGATCTTTGCTTGAATTTCACTAATCTTTTTAGAATAATCATCTCTTTGTACTCGTAGCGCACTTATTTTTTCCTTCTGCTTAGTAAGAACAAATTCATTGTAAAGAAAACCTAGTAATATAATTGACAAAACTATAAGTAATATTTTTTCTCTTTTAGTTACCTTCATTACTCTCAACATCCTTTAACACACATTTTAAAGAAAACGCATATGTTTGCTTCTCTTCAGAGGCTTTTCTAATGCTTGCAATATGAACATTTTTAACTGTCTCTAAAGCCTTAAGCTTATGTTGAAACTCTGCTATTGCAATTCTACTTCTTCCATCTCCTTGTATTTGAATTCCACTTGGATCCATGGAAATGGATTTAAAATATACGTCCTTTGGTATACAGGATGATACTTCACTTATTAATTTACTACTTAACACATCTTTTGTAGTTATTTCACTATCTATAGGCTCAACCTTTGTATAGTATTCCTTCATAATCGATATCTTTTTATCTTCCTCTTCAATCTCTTTAAGTTTAATTCTATTTTCACTTGAATTAATTACTTGTTCCATGGAAGCTATCTCTTTGTTAAGGCTCCTTATCTTTATATAATTAAGTCCAAAAACAGATATTACAACCAAGCCTACAAGAGTCACTGTAAGTGCACCGTAAAGTAATGGTATTCTCTTATTTTTACCACCTTCTACATAAAAACTAAAAAAATTAAAATCCTTCATAAGTTTCACCTACCTCAGTCTTATTATGGCTCCTATAGCATTTAAATAGTTGCTTAATTCTATATCTATCTTAATTGAATCTATCTTGAGTGAATCTATTTTAGATGGCTCTAGCTTAGATGTATTTATTTTAGAACAGTTTACATTGCTTAAGTTTTGTATTTTAGTAACAGGTAAATTCAATACATCTTTTATAAACACTTCTATACCTTTAAGGTTTGAACTTCCTCCATAGATATAGATTTTATCCACTTTATTTCCCTTATCTTTGTTTTTATAATAATTAAGCATTCTTTCTATTTCTTGAGTCCAGTTTCTTACATGTTCCTTTGCTATATCATTTATAAATGAACTCTGCATATCACTTAGGGACTCT
>CALJTN010000203.1 GCA_937976175.1 uncultured Clostridiaceae bacterium
ACAAATGATATTAAATTTCTCAGCTCAGATATCTTCCATTCATTTATGTCATGTCCATAAATCTGTATTGAACCTTTTTCTATATTATAAAACCCCATTATTAGCTTCATTATACTGCTCTTACCACAACCGCTTGGACCAACAATAGCAACAGTTTCCCCTTTTTTTATACTAAAACATAAATTATTGAGTATCGCATTATGCTTATTATATGAAAAATTTACATTTTTAAATTTTATAACCTCCACCGCATTTGTTACATCATAAATTGTGCCGCTACATCGTTCTGTTTTTTCATCTAATATTTCATAAATCCTCGCAGATGCAGCGGATGCATTTCTTAGTCCCGTTATCAAATTGGGTACATTCGATAAATTTATAAGAGCATATACTAATATTTGCATAAATCCGATTAATGCTCCATAACTTACTTCACCCTTTACTGCAAGGTACCCACCATAAGAGAAGGTAAATATAAATGGTGAATATTGCATAAGTATTCCAAGAGGAACAGTTACAGATTGAATCAAAGATGCCTTAATGCCCTTTTCCACTGATTTATCCACTGAACTTTTATATTTTATCATCATCTTATCTTCAAGTATAAATGACTTAATGAGATGTAAACCAGTAATACAATCCTGAGCAATGGAATTAGTTTTAGAAATTTCTTCCTGTTCTTGTTTCGTGTATTTTTCTATAGGTCTACTTATGAGTAAAATCAAAATCATAAGTATCGGAATTGTAGTGTAGGTAAATAAGGTAAGCTTCCAATTTGTTAAAAAAAGTACAATTGAAAATACTATAATCCTCAACGGAATTGCTAACAAATCACTTAGATTACTTTGAAGAAATCGTTGTATGATATTTAAATCATTTGAAATTCTTGATACTAATTGGGCGCTGGAGTTATTATCTAAGTATTTAAGTGGAATTCTGCTAATATGCCTTAAATATCTTTCTCTAATATCAAATATGCTATATTCTGTAAATGTCCCTGAGCAGTAGGTCTTTAAGTACTTTACAGACATATCACATAAACTTATAAATATGCCAATTATAAAATATTGAATAAGCAAGTCCTTATTTTTAGATATTGCATAATCAGAAATATTTCCAAGAGTCTTTGCAAAATATATACTCACAGTAGCTTCTATAATAATCATTATTATATTAATAAGTAACCAACCATAGTGTCTTCTTAGATCTCTTAAAAGTCTTTTTATAGGTACCTTATTTTTATTTTGTTTTATCTTATTCATAGCTCCTCCACAATGATTTTATTTCAATTTAATATCTTATTACTTATTATAAATAACATATCATATGTGTAAAAAATTTCACTTATTGCTTAATTCCTAGAATTTATTATTTTTGCAAACATTCCTTTTGTAGAAGTTTCAAGTGAAACAGGTAATTGTAAAATATTTCTTTCAAGTAAAGCTTTTAATATATAACCTACTAAATCAGACAGTAGAAGGAGAGTGTAGGATTTAATATCCTTCTGCATTTGAACAGGAACCGACTTTTTTAACTCATCTAGAATAAGCTCATAAATCATGTTTACATTATGTGTATCGAAGGATTGAAATTGTTTTTCTATAACCTTAGTAAAACTCCCAAATTGTTCTTCAGTGAAGGAGACCATATTTAATTTAATTTCAGTGCCACATTTTGTTAAAAATCCTCTGTTTATAAGTTGAGCTGCAATTTCCTGATTAGATATATCAAGATTGCTCATGTTAAGATTTCCAGTAATACAATCCATATAAAAGGCTGCCTCATCCTTGTTCAAATGATTTGCTCTAAACGTAAGCTTATTAGTCCAGTAAATTACCTGAGAAAAGGTTCCATTAAGGGATACAGATGTATTTTCAGCACCACTCCAAGGGTAGTCGTTTCTTACTCCCTCATAACCTAGTAGTATCCATGAGTTGCCATGTGGTCTAAGAGGGATATAAGAATTACTAGAAAAGGGGTTGAAATGATTAGCCCAAAAGGGTACTATAAACCATAGTAATTCCTCCCAAGGTTTGTCAAAGCCAATAAATTCTATATTTCGTATAGTATTTTCTTGTGGATTTAATACCTTCAAAATATCCATAGCAATTTTGTCACCCGCTTCTTCCAGTAATGGGTTTAACTTTTCTTTGGTATCTTTGGTTATAATAACGAAATTCGTTTGATATTTCCCAGGATTTATTTCTCCTAGTAGTTCTTCTTCCACAAGTAAATCAATGTCCTCTTCTATATAAGCTCTTGGAACTCCAAGCTCAACACTGATTTCTGGAACACTAATGGGTTCTCTATAACAGCACAGGATAATGTTTTGCCTTAGTAAGCTCTTTAGAAGACTATAAACATAATCTGGTGGATATAGTGCATTAAAGTTGCCAGTACTGTTTACCCAAAGATTGCCAGGGGCGTAACTTCTTTCTGTGTAATTTTTCATATTCTCCATCCTTTCTTTTATTATTCTTTTAGCTTCATGTAAGCGCCATTTTACAGTAGATAGGGATACTCCCGATATATCTGAGATTTCCTTGCAGGTTTTATTTTCTAAATAATAGAGTACTATAATATCTCTATAATTTTTTGAAAGAAGGCTTATCTCTTTTCTAAGCATGTTTAATTCCTCTTTCTGTACAAAAGTATCGTCTATATTAAAGTTAACACTCGTGGCTTTATTTATGCCAATATTTCCTTCAATAAAAACAATAGGATTTTTCTTTTTACTACTTAGCCACCTACAATAGGTATGTCTAGCAATGGCCCAAATCCAGCCCTCAAGAGCTTCTGGTCCGTTATAGTATTTTAATTTTGTAAATGAGCGGTATACTTCTATAATTATATCCTGGGTTAAATCCTCTGCATCATTTCTATTGTCAGTGCGCTTCATAGAAAATCCAAAGAGTGCTTCAAGTTTCTTATGTATAACATCATCAATTAAGTTTTTGTCTATTTCTTGTGACATTTATAAGCCCTCCATTTTTAGTACCTTTATAAGTACTTCACTAATAAGATAACAAAATCAACAAAAAGGATAGGTACAATTTTATTTTTTTATAAATTTAAAAGGGCATAAGCCCTTTTTTATGTAATCAACGCAAAATATAAAGTTCAATATACCATAAGATATTATTTTTCTTAGATTATGCTAACAAAAGTATATATTGCGTAGAATGCATTTGAACAAGCCTTAGAAATTCTTAATTTATTTTATTTTCAGGTGCGTAAAGAAAAACATATGTCTGAGCGATAGCGAGTTTATGTTTTTTAGCAGCTGTAAATAAAATAAATTTTAGAATTTCCTGGCAAAGTGAAAGCATTCCAGCAATATATACTTTTAGTTGTAGCATAATCTAAGAAAAAAGCACTTACTTCGGAATATGGAATTAATCTTTCTTATTCATAAATCAAATACTTTTCTCTTTCTTTTTTAAATTTCTCTACCTCCGCTTTATAAGTAGCCTCTATTTGCTGAGGCGTATATCCCTTTTCTAAATACATTCCAATTTTATCCGTACCCATGAGTTTATCAAACATTACAATGGTTGTACCACTTTTAGGTACTTTGAAATTATTTAATGATTTTGCATATGCAAGAGTGTATATGCTTGTTTTAGCTGGGTTAAATTTATAGTAATCAGTTATTTGAAGTTTAACCCCACCAGAAACTCCTTTATTTGCAGCAATGAATTTTACGCCAGGTAGGTTAGCATCATTCAACAGTTTTGCATACTTGTCTGAGTTAATATTAGGTCCACCTACCCACTTAAAAAAGTCATCTTGACGCACAGAAGTTCCATCACCAAGACCAGTGGCAGAATAACCAAAAACTGAATCAATATCTGGTATGTAAGGAGAACTTTGAATCCATTTTAATTTTGTATCTTGAAAAATCATATCGCGGCTATAGCCTTCCATAGGTATAACAGTAAGATCAGCACTGATTTTGCGATTGAAAAAATTAGCTAGCTCTCCAGCTGTCATTCCATGGCATATAGGCAAATTATCTACTCCAACAAAGGTTATATACTTATCCTCAAGTATGGGACCATCAACAATTTTTCCGCCTAAGGGATTAGGTCTATCTAAAACAATAATTGGTTTATTATACTGCGCAGCAGCTACCATACAGTAGTTTAATGTGGACATATAAGTGTAAGAACGTGAGCCAATATCTTGAATATCAAAAATAAGTACATCTATGTTTGAGAGCATATCTTTAGTAGGCTTTCTTGTATCTCCATAAAGGCTGTATACAGGAATGTTTAAGCTTTGGTGAATATAGGATTTTACATAGGCACCAGCCTTAGCTTTTCCATCAATACCATGTTCAGGTCCATATAAGGCTACTAAGCTTGCAGATTTATAGTTTGATAGTAGTGTTATTATACTTTCACCAGAACTATTTACTCCAGTCTGGTTTGTAATAAGGCCAATTTTTTTACCTTCTATCAGCTCTTTATGCTTTGTCAGCAATAATTCATTTCCAAGTTTAAAGCTAGGCATTATGAAGGGCATGGAAATAGCAGAGGATAATTTATTACCATTTAAGGCTTGAACACTATTTTCTATATTTAAAAAATAAGTTTCATTTAAGTCATAACCATTTCTTGAAGGAGAAATTTTCACGGATTTTAAATTTTGTTCGAGGAAAAGAGTGGTTTCTAGTATGTTACCTTTTGAATCACACACCCATATATTCTTATTTGTTATTGTAGCTTTATCTAGTGCGCTGCTGAAGCTTATAGTCCATACTTTATTGGGATTTTTATGCTGTTTAGTGGAAAGTACCTTGTAGTTTTCATAAGAAAAAACTGTAAGGCTTGTACATATTAAGAGAGATACAAATAGAATAAGTAATTTAAATTTAGCTCTCAAAAAATCCGCCCCTTTATTAAGTAATAATAACACAATTATAATACATTACAATAATTTGGTATACAAGAAGGTTGAAATATATAGACTAAGGCTTTCAATGTGATACGAAAGTGTTGAA
>CALJTN010000204.1 GCA_937976175.1 uncultured Clostridiaceae bacterium
TTTGAATTGTTGACGTAGAATCTAGGTATTATAAAATAACAGCCCTTATCAAAATAAGAGCTGTTATTTAGTAAATATTAAAGTGATACTTACTAATATTATCTTAAATAGACTCCATACGCCCTAGTTGCTTCATAAAATGCTTCCACAATTGGGTGAAATCATCATATGTGCTTCTTTTAGTAAAGATCTAAGTTGTTTTTTGCCTTGTTTTTATGTCTACATATACGGCTATTAGTAATATAAAGCCTTTTACAATATATTGATAAGTAACATCTAGGTTTAATATACTCATGCCATTATCTAGACTTCCCATAACAAGTGCACCAATAATAGCTCCTAAAATGGTCCCAGCCCCTCCTGCTGTACTTGTGCCGCCTATAATACAAGCTGCAATAGCATCCAACTCAAAATTCTGGCCAGCTGCTGCTGTAGCTGCATTAAGTCTTGCTGTAAATACAATGCCCGCAAGAGCTTGCATTAAGCCCATAATACCAAATAAAATAATGACTACTTTGTTAATATTAATACCCGATAGTCTTGCAGCATCTTTATTCCCACCAATGGCGTAAATATGCTTACCAAACACTGTGTTATTTGCAATAAAGTGAAATACTATACCTAATATCATTACCAGCAAAACTGGATAAGATACCCCTTTATAGATAGTCATACTAATAAATGCACCAAGTATCATCGTTGATACAACTATAAGTTTTAAAAACTCAATTCTTTTAGGTAGAATATCAAATCCATACCTTATTTTAGTTTTTCTATTGTTGAGGCTTAGTATAATATAGATAATGATAATACTTAGTGTTAAGATCATACTTGTATCGCTAAAAGGTAAGCTCTCATTAATAACCGGCAGATAAGATTGTCCTATAGCTTTAAAACTATTATTCATCGGCCCTATCGTCGCCCCTTGTGTTATCCCTATTACAGCTCCCCTAAAAATCAGCATGCCTGCTAGTGTAACTATAAATGCGGGTACTCCTTTATAAGCAACCCAATAACCATGCCAGATGCCAATTATAAGACCAATAACTAGACACACCATAATTGTAGGGATTGTTGCAAATCCAAATTTAACTTGTAAAACAGCTCCAACTGCACCTATAAAAGCAACTACAGATCCTGCTGAAAGGTCTAAGTGTCCCGCTATTAATATGAGTGTCATACCTATAGCTATAATAGCAACTGTAGCAGATTGAAGAAATAGATTAGAAATGTTTCTAGCTGTTAAAAAAGTTCCTTTTGTAAACACTGTTAGTATAATCCATATTGTTAACAATGCAATAAACATAGTATATTGACGAATGTTATTTTTGATTAACTGTTTAACAAAAAATGTATTAATGTGTTTATTCTTGGATTTTTCATCATTACTATTAGTGTTTATTTGCATTTTTGCTTCCTCCTGTTGCATAATACATAATCGTTTCTTGCTTAGACTCTTCTTTTGTAAGTATTGCTTTTACCTGTCCTTCGCTCATGACAATGACTCTGTCACTCATTCCTATGACCTCTGGCAATTCCGACGAAATAAGAATAACGCTAAATCCTTGATCTACCAGGTCATTAATAATGGTATAAATTTCATATTTTGCTCCAACATCAATTCCCCGTGTAGGCTCATCTAATATGAGAATACGAGGTTGTGTAATGAGCCATTTTGCTAAGACTACCTTTTGTTGATTGCCACCGCTTAACTCACTGCATTTTTGCTCTATGCCGGACGCCTTAGTTCTTAGCTTAGTCATATATTCAGTACTTACTGAGATAATCTCATTTTTATTAATAATATTTGCTTTGGACAACTTACTAAGTGCAGCAAGTGTACTATTTTCCTTGATGTCTTGTGTAAGGATTAGTCCATATCTCTTTCTATCTTCTGAAACATAGGTTATTCCTCTTTTAATGGCATCTTTGGGTTCTCTAATGTTTATTTCTTCACCTTCCATAAACATTTTGCCATTTGTCTTACTTCCCCATGCTCCAAACATACTCATAGCAAGTTCCGTTCTTCCAGCACCCATGAGTCCTGAAATTCCTAGTACTTCTCCTTTACATAGCTCAAAACTTATATCTTTGAGAGTCTCTTTTTCATGGTACTTAGATTCCTTTACCGTCCAGTTTTGAACTTCTAAAACTTTTTCTCCTATAGCACTTATTCTTTTAGGATACCTATCTACCATGTCACGACCAACCATAAGAGCTATAATCTTATCTTCTGTCATATTTTTAGCCTCATGTGTTGCAACTGCCTGACCATCCCTTAGTACTGTAATGGTGTCGGCTATTTCTAACACTTCATTAAGTTTATGAGAAATATAGATACAGGTTACTCCTGTTTCCTTTAACTCTTTGATGATATGAAGTAAGTTATCACTTTCAGTCTCCGTAAGCGCAGCTGTTGGTTCATCCAATATAAGTATTTCTGCATTCTTAGCTAAAGCTTTGCTTATCTCAATAAGCTGTTGTTTACCAATACCTAATTCTTTTATTTTAGTTCCCGGATTTACATCAAGTCGTACCTTTTCCAAAGACTCTTTTGTTCGTTTGTAAGCTTCACTAATATTAAGGATACCTTTTGCATGAATCTCATTCCCTAAGAACATATTTTCCCAAACAGTGAGTTCTTTGACTAACGCTAGTTCTTGATAGATAATAGCAATGCCTTTTTTCTCACTGTCTTTAATACTGCCAAAGCATTGTTCTTTACCTTCTAACACAATCTGTCCCTCATAAGTCC
>CALJTN010000205.1 GCA_937976175.1 uncultured Clostridiaceae bacterium
CAATTGTAAAACGATGACTCATTGAATAATTCAAACCTGTTTCCCATTCAACATTTCCGATTCTGAACTTTTCAGGATTTTCCCAAATATATGGAGTTGTATGCTCTCGTTCCAATTTTCTTTTGGCATTTATCCAGGCTTTTTATAACAAATCTAGAAGCGGCTTTAGAGAAGTATGAAGCTGGAGATGATGACTCTAGGGTAGATATAATTGCCAATGCTATAGCTTACACTGACTTGCTTAATAGGCACATTGCTAAGGAAGATACCGCAATCTATACTTTTGCACAAAGAAGCTTAAGTAAAGAACAATTAGAGGATATAGACTTACGATGCTGTGAAGTAGAAGCTGAAGCTACCAAAAATAGTCTTCAAGATAAGTATGTTGACTTATTAAGTGAATTAGAGCGAATATATATGGATTCACATAAATAGCTTTAGATGAGTATATCTCTAAATAGAAAATTAGCATAGGAATTTATTCCCATGCTAATTTTAGTTTTATAGGTAATAGTTAAAGGCCTGCAATTGAAATTTCTTTTATTAAAACTGAAGGGCTACCAAAACAAGACCCTGACCTTGGAACTCCAAGTATAAAGTCTATTCCAACCTCCTCAGTATTTTTCATAACTTCAAAATAGTTACCAGCTATAGTTATTTGCTCAACTGCTCTTATAACTTCACCGCTTTCTACTAAGAACCCCTTAGCTGCTAGGGAGAAATCTCCTGATACAGCATTAGCTCCTGAATGGGTTCCCTGTACTTCAGTTATTATAATACCATTACCCAAAGTTTTGATCATATCTTCATAAGATTTACTTCCTGCCTCAATATATAAAGTTGTAGGTGCAACCTTTATAGGCGAGGAGTAGGATACTTTTGAAGCGTTTCCTGTAGTATTTACACCATCTTTTAAAGCAGTTTTAAGATTATAAAGCAAGGTGTTTAATTTACCCTTTTCTATTACATTCTTATAGTGTGTAGCCACTCCTTCTGCATCAAAAGGCGTAGAGCATAAACTTTCCTTTAAGAATGGATTATCTACTATTGTTAAACACTCTGAACCAACTGTTTCTCCTACTTTACCCTTTAATAACGATAATCCCTTTTGCGCATTATCAGCACTAAAGATTCCTTCAAAGGTTTGAAGCAGGTCCGCAGATACTGAATTTTTAAATATTGCTTTATATTTGCCTGTTTTTACTGACTCTGCACCAAAATAAGCTAAAGACTTTTCTACACTTTCCTTTGCAATTTCTTTTACATCAAATTCATCCATATTATTAGTAAATTTATATGCAAAAGAACTATTTGTCTTTTCATCCTTAATAACAACTGGTACCATATATCCATAAATTCCATTGCCTTTAGTACTAAGATCTAACCCTTTCGAGTTTATTATTCTTCTTTCACTTTCTACTGTTCCTAGAGCACAGTCTCCTGTATTTTTAACATACTCACTGCATCTGTAAGCCTCAGTTTCAATTTCAATTGCTAGTCTTATTTTATCTTCTGGTGATATGCTACTTAGGTTCTCATTGTATCCATTAAAATCTTCATATTTATTACTACCCTCAAAAATAATTTCTTTCTCTTCGTTCTCAATAATCTGTGCATTGGCTTTTGCGCTTTCCACTAATAATTCTATGGCTTCATCATCCATAATTTCCGTGTATGCATATCCCATTTTATTTTCATAGATGGCTCTAAAGCTTATACCCATAGTTTTATTTAAGCTGTATTTATCTACTTCTTTTTTAAATACTTCTATTTCTAAGCTTTCTCCACCCTCATAGTATATCTCATACTCACTAAAGCAAGCCTCTTCAGCTCTTTTGAACAATTTTTCTTTAAATTCATTTAATGTCATATAAATCCCCCCTATCTTCCACCTACTGTAATTTCTGATACTCTAAGCATAGGTTGCCCTACGTTTGTTGGTACACTTCCACTGGATGAACCACACATTCCCTGACCGTGCTCTAAGTTTTTTCCTACCATATCAATATTAAATAATATATCTGATCCTTTTCCTATAAGCGTAGCTCCTCTTACTGGGGTATCTATCTTCCCATCCTTAATTAAGTATCCTTCCACCACTGCGAAATTAAATTCTCCTGTTACAGGGTTTACTGAACCTCCACCCATTTGTTTTGCATATAAACCATTATCTACAGATGCTATAATAGCATTTTCCTCGTCATCCCCTGGCGCAATAAAGGTATTAGTCATTCTTGAAGTTGGCGCAAACTTATAGGATTCCCGTCTACTACTGCCTGTAATCTCCATATTCATTCTTCTACTATTTAATTTGTCTATCATATATCCTTTTAAAATACCATTTTCAATTAATACATTTCTTCTAGCTAGGGTTCCTTCGTCATCAATATTTATTGAGCCCCATAAATTTGGCATTATACCATCATCAATTGCTGTTACCTTATCTGATGCAATTTTTTCTCCAAGTTTACCTGCAAATACTGAGTTCCCTTTTGCTACAGAACTAGCTTCTAGAGCATGTCCACATGCTTCATGGAATATAACCCCACCAAATCCATTATCTATTACTACAGGCATTTTTCCAGCTGGACAAACTGGTGCATGTAGCATAGTCACAGCTGTCTTACTAGCTTTTCTAGCTAACTCTTCAATATTAATATCATCAAATATTTCAAAGCCCATTTTTCTTCCTGGAGATTGTCCACCCATCTGATTTTCTATTCCATTACTAGCTACTGCTTGTATAAAGGCTCTTGTTCTAATTCTTCTATCATTAGTTAAAAGCCCTTCACTATTTGCAATCATAACCTTTTGGTCCACATCTCCATAGTTTACGGTTACTTGCGCTATTTCACTACTATAATCTTTAGCTGCAGCATAGGCTTTCTTCATTTCCTTTACCTTTTTAAAATTACTAACAGTAGAGGGAACATATAAAATCGGATGAATATTTGAACATATTCTTTCTGTTAAGTTTACATCAACACATCTATCATTATTTATGCTTCCTATAGCACAAGCAGCTTTATAAGCTGTTTCTAGTAGAGACTCACGACTTGCATCATTTGTATAAGCATATACACTATTAAGACCTTTAAATATTCTAATACCTATTCCAAAATCCCTTCCTGATACTGAACTGTCTACTTTCCCATTAACCATTGATATGTTATTTCTTACAGTATCCTCTAAAAATATTTCTGAAAAATCTC
>CALJTN010000206.1 GCA_937976175.1 uncultured Clostridiaceae bacterium
GCTATAGGAATGCTTTCTAAAGAAGATGAGAAGTATTTTTCTAAAGGCGTTATGGTTGGTATTATATCTATACCTATAGGATGCCTTGTAGCGGGTCTTTGGCAAAAAATAAACTTTAGTATATTACTATGGAACCTTGTACCTATATTAATTTTTGCTATAGTTTTAGTAGTAGGACTATTAAAAGCTCCTAGTGTATTAATGAGAGGTTTCAATGTATTCGGAAAATTAATAATGGCTTTAAGCGTTGCTGGATTACTTCTACAAGGTATAGATACTATCTTTGGAGTTACGCTAATTTCAGGCTTATCACCCCTTTCTGAAGCTGCAGTTATAACTGCTAAAATAGCCTTTGTTTTAGGTGGAGCCTATCCAATGCTTGCACTAATAAATCGCATTTTTAAGAATAGATTTGAAAGAATAGGTGAAAAGTTTGGAATTAACTCTGTGTCCATAGCTGGTATTTTAGGAAACTTAGCTAGTAACCTATTGATATTTGGGACATTTAAAGAAATGAACCCTAAAGGTAAGGTAATTTGTACTGCCTTTGCAGTAAGTGGACCTTTTGTATTTGGTGGTCAATTTGGGTTTTTGTCAGGAATAGCACCTGAAATGCTAGGAGGGTTTATTATAGCTAAGCTAACCTCGGGAATAATCAGTATTGTACTAGCTGCATGGCTATACGAACGTGAAGCTAAGGAATGTAATATCATAGAACTTGGAGTGGTCGACTATGCAAGTTAAAACTTTTACAAATAAAAAATTTGTAGCTAGTGTGGCTACCTTATGTTGCTTATTGTGGGGGAGTGCTTACCCATCTGTAAAGTCAGGATATATACTATTTAATATTGGAGCTTCAGATGTATCCTCAAAAATAGTGTTTGCAGGATATAGGTTTACTCTAGCTGGACTACTTCTACTTATCCTTGCTAAAGCTTTTGGGCAGAATTTATTTGCTTTTTCCAGAAAAAGTTTTTCACGTTTACTTATGCTAGGGATTATACAAACAACACTTCAATACATATTCTTTTATATTGGACTAGCTAATACCACTGGAGTTAAAGGCTCAATTATGAATTCTATGGGAACATTTTTCAGTGTATTTTTAGCTCATTATCTATATAAAAATGATAAATTAAGCATACAAAAGATTACAGGATGTATAATAGGCTTTATAGGCGTTATGATTGTGAATTTCAGTACTGATTTAATTAACTTTTCTTTTAACTTTAAAGGTGAAGGCTTTGTAATTATCTCTTCATTTATGTTTTCAGTAGCAGCTATTTACGGTAAAAAACTTACTCAAAGTATGGATGTAATGCTGGTAACAGGCTATAGCTTATTTATGGGTGGGGTGTTCTTGATACTTCTTGGCACTAGCTTTGGTGGAAGGGTCTATAACTTTACCTTATCCTCTTCTTTGCTATTAGGTTATATGATACTAATTTCCTCAGTGGCATTTACACTTTGGTCATTACTTTTGAAATATAATAAAGTAGGTTTAGTTTCTGTATTTAGTTTTTTAACTCCAATCTTTGGAGCAATACTTTCGGCTGTATTTCTAGGTGAAAATATCTTAGAGATTAAGAATGTATTTGCACTTATGCTAGTATGTTTTGGAATTTGGATGGTTAATAAAGAAAAAAATATTACAGAGAGCTAGAATAACGTTAAGGGTACTATGAAAATCCTATCAAGGCCTAATTTCTAAAAAATATTCATATTACTTTGTTTATGTAAATTATATTCAAAATCTATGATTTATCATTAAAAAACAATGCCAAATTCTTTGAACTTTCCATTGCCTTTATATCATCTTTGGATTGAATACTATTTGTATCATGGCTATAAATGACTGGTGCAATATCTCTCGAGTTCATGTGGTGTAAAATTGTAACCGCTGTATTATAAGCATTTTCAATATGCCCATCTCCACCACCAACTATTATAACTCCACCTTTTTTTTCTTTCTCGATGGGTTTCACTTTTCTAAAAAATCTTGCACAAAAATATGTTTGCAATCTGCTTGTAATAGCCAACAACTGCCCTGTTAGTTCAGAAAAGTAAAGTGGTGATGCAATTACTATGTTATCACATTCTTGAATATAGTTATAAACTTCCTGCATTTCATCGTTTATACAACAACCAGGATTAGTCCAACAGTATCTGCAATCAACACAAGGCTTAATGTTACAATCATATGCGTCTATAATTTTATATTCACCATCTAGGTTATTAATAAATTCATTTATCAAAGCCATAGTATCACCATTTTTTCTAGGTGTGCCACTAAAAATGAGTGTTTTCATTAATCATTCCCCCTTTATTTATTAATGAATAATTTCTTACAATTTTAAATTAATTCCGTTTTACACTAAATGGATAACACCAACCATAAGTTATATATGATTTTCAACATTACTCTTTACCATAGGCTAAATATATGATTTCAATGCTATTAATACGAATAAAACTACACTAGCATTTAAAATGTTAAGGATATATGCTTTAGACTCTTTTTCAAATTTCCACTCCATAAAAGCACGAAAAGCAAATAACACAGTTAATACGATAAGAGGATAATATGCATTAATAAAAAACACTGCTAATACTCCTATGATAAGTAAAACTTCTAACCATTTATGGATTTTATTGAAATGCTTGAACAATCCCTTCTCTTTTTTAATACTTAACTTGTTTTTAATAACTCTTTCTACTACCCCGTAGTAAAATATTAAAAAAGCATATACGAAAATTAGTTTCATCTAATCTCTCCTAAATTTAATTCATATTTAAATATTGTTGCGACTTAGTTGTTTGTAATAATTAATATTTTTCTTAGTTTCTGAGTGTTCGTCTCTGAAATAGAGTATCCTGTGTTAGTATTATCTTTATACATACACATACCCTGAACACTACCTTTTCCTAGCCACAAATATACCATTTGCATACTTTTGTTAAAATCATGTATCTCCAATATATACTCTGGTGATACTACATCTAAAATCCCTAGCATTCTTTGGGACTTTCTTATAATTGCTGAAACTTCTTTAAATGTGTCTTTGTCGGTAATAGACATAACTGGGGCATTTGTCTCTTTATTGAAGTTCTTAGCAGTATAAATGTCAATTTTCTGATATGTATCTATACCACCTAAATGAAAATATGTAGAAATACCAATGGTTATAATTATAACTATAATGCTAGCCCCCAAAAGCTTACGTTTCATTTTCACATCTCCCATAATTTAATTTTATTTAAGTCACAATATGAGAAAATTGTGTCTTAATGCAAGAGAATAGGTGTTAAATTAATTCATCTTCTGAATAGCTATATTCTGGTTTTTTGTACAGTGTTTTTTCTTTTTCTAAAATATCTGGTTTATATACTTCTTTTCCCCATTTCTGACTTGGAATCTCTTCA
>CALJTN010000207.1 GCA_937976175.1 uncultured Clostridiaceae bacterium
CTCTAATTTTAACTGGTGTTCTAGCTTTTTCACTAGGAGCTTGTAAGAAGGATGCAGTTAGTGAAACAGTAGCAGAACCAAAGGATGAAAAAGTTGTATTGAAGATGTATGTTGACGTTGGAGATGATGATACAAAAGCACCCTATGATTATGCTATTGCAGCATTAAAGACAGAAATGCCAAATGTAGAAATTCAATTGGAAGCAGGCTCAAGAGATGATGACCAAAAAATTAAAACCTACGCTTCAACAGGAAATCTACCAGATATTTTCTTGACAAATCCTAACTTAATTGAGACCTTCAAAAAATCAAATAATATCTTACAATTAGATTCCTATGCAGCAGATTTTAAAGCTAAGATGATTCCAAGCAATATGAATACCTTAGAAGATAAAGAGGGACATATATACTCATTCCCCTTCGCAGGAAATGAATACGTTCTTATGTTTTACAATAAGGAACTCTTTGCGCAAAACAATGTGACTGTTCCAACAACTATAGAAGAATTTGAGCAAGTAGTAAAAGCTTTTAAGGCTAAAGATATAGTACCACTATCTATTTTTGCAAAAGAAAAGTGGCCATGTGTAGCGCTTTATGATGTGTTTGCATCAAGAAAAAATCCATCTGGTATCATGGCGTTAAATGATAATAAAGCAAAAATTACAGATGAGGCATATAAATTCGCAGCAGAAGAAGTTGTAAAGCTTGTTAAAGAAGGACTAGTAGGAAAAGGTGCTACAAACTTAAACTATGATCAAGCAGCATCCTTGTTTTATCAAGGTAAAGCAGCTATGTTTATTAATGGACAATGGGAAATTGAAGCATCAACTAAAGCTTTAGGAGATAAAGTGGGTTGGATGTATTATCCAGCAATTAGTGCAGCAGAAGTTGAAAACTCTAAAACTGCTTTCTGCGGAGGCGGTGCACCACAAGGATTTGCAGTATCACCGAATTCAAAAAATATAGATATGGCAGTTAAAGTAGCAGCATTTATGGCAGAAAAATATGCTGAATGTAAATTTACACAAAGAGGCAATCCACTTGTTTCTATAAAAATTGACAAGGCAGTAGAAAAAGAATTTCCAGTAATGATGCAGGAATTAACAAAGGTAATCCCAAGTATAAAAACAACTACAGGCTTTGATTGGCATTTATCAAATGGAAAAGTAAAAGCAGGACTTGAGGACAACACACAAAATTTATTAACAGGCAGTTTTAGTGCAGAGGATTTCATAAAGAATATGGAAAGAGTCATGGAAACAGCATTCGAATAATAAAATAAACTTTGGAAATTCTTCTAGCTTTCAAACTGCACAAAGTAATGTTGCAACAAAGCTTGAGGAATTTCCTGTTTATAAGTAGTACTAATAATTTGTATAGGGTGATGAGGATGAATAAATTTTTTAAAAACAAACTAGCTATAGCAATATTTTCACTACCAGCACTTATACTATTTACTGTCATGGTATTTATACCTATTGCACAAACAGTATTCAGAAGTTTTTTTAGGTGGGATGGCTTGTCAGAGGCTAAGTTTATAGCACTTAAGAACTATTTTGACATATTTAAAGATCCACTGTTTTATACCTCCAGTAATAATGGAATTATATTTGCAATAGTTTTAGTAGTAACACAAATTTCCATCGGAACTGTGCTTGCAATAGCAGCTTCAGATGTTACTATTAAGGGCAGAAAGTTACTGAGAATATCTTATTTTATTCCAGTGGTATTGTCCATTACGGTAGCTTGCCAATTATGGCTATCAATGTACAATGCAGATAATGGACTCATAAATAAAGTTTTTCAGCTAGTTGGAATGGAATATCAGCAAGATTGGCTCAGTGGAAAAAATGCAATTATTGCTATTGCTTTTGTAAACGCGTGGCAGTATATGGGGTATCAATTTGCGCTTTTATTTACTGGAATTAAATCAATACCTGAACATTATTACGAAGCGGCTCGAATAGATGGATGTTCAAAGTTTCAGGCACATATAAAAATAACAATTCCTCTTCTTGCAGAAACTTATAAGTTTTGTTTAGTACTTGCAGTAACAGGAGGGCTAAATGCCTTTGCAAATATGTTTATAATGACCAGCGGTGGACCTGGGACTACAAGCTATACGCTAACTTATATGACCTACAGATCTGCATTTAGGCTTGGTGAGTTTGGTTATGCATGCACCTCTGCAACTCTATTAATTATTCAATGTTTAATAGCAACAATCCTTATTAATAAATTTATAGCAAAAGAAAAAGTTGTTTACTAGAAGGGAGGTAGTAGTATGTTAAATAGAGGAGAAGCAAAGCTAAGCAGCAAAAAAAATAGGTTTTCTAAAGTATCTTTAAATAAAAGAAAAACAAACTTAAGCGGTAAGCAAAATATATTTTTTAAAGTATTTCTTTGGTTTTATGCGTTTATATCAGTGTATCCTTTAATATGGATGATATTTTATTCACTTAAGAATAATGATGAAATATTTGTAACAAATACCTTTGGCTTTCCTACAAATTTTAGAATTGAAAATTATATAACTGCATGGAATAAGTTTAATGTTCCACAGTATTTTTCAAATAGCGTAATAGTATCCATATGCACTGTAGTAGGAACAATTATTTTAGCGCTTCCATTAGCATATGCCCTTGCAAGAATGGAGTGGAAGTTTAAGACTGCTGCAAGGATTTATATTACAATAGGAATGTTTATTCCAGTACAAGCACTTATGGTTCCGCTATTTATGATTGTTAAGTTTATGCATATAAATAATACCCTTGTAGGACTTATAATTCCATATATTGCATTCAACCTGTCCTTCTCCACTATAGTTTTTTATGGGTTTTTGCGAAGTATTCCTGTGGAGCTTGAGGAAGCTGCTTGTATGGATGGAGCTAGCATATATAGAACTTTTTATAGTATCATAATTCCAATTATTAAACCGGCTATATCAACTATAGGAATATTTGTATTTCTTTCAGCGTGGAATGAGTTTCCAATTGCCCTCATGTTAATTTCTGATG
>CALJTN010000208.1 GCA_937976175.1 uncultured Clostridiaceae bacterium
CTATCTACTACTGGGATACCTTTCAAACTAGTATTATCCTTAAATAACTTATCAACTTCGCTACATGTTGTGGTTGATAAAATAGGACTATCTTGCCTTGCTATCTCTCCTATTTCAACATTTGAACTTGGGCTAAAATTATGTTTCCTCAAACTAATATTTTTATCAACAATTGTTTTTCTTATTACCTCTGGTGTTTCTAATAAGTTGTCAGATGGCCTATTTATTAAATATCCTTGACCATAATGTACCCCTATTTCCATAAGAGTGTAAAGATCATTAACATCTTCAATTCCTTCAGCAATAATCTTGGTATTTGTGGAATTGGAAAATTCAACAAAGGATTTAATTATTGCTTTTTTAAAATTATCTCTAGTTACATTTGTTATTAAGCTCATATCCATTTTAATGTAATTGGGTCTTGTTTTTGCAATAGTTGAAAGTCCAGAATATCCTGTTCCCACATCATCAATAGCTATTTTATATCCCTGGCTCTTGTAGTAATTTATTACTTCATTAAAATTTTTATAATTATCAATTGAAGTTTTTTCTGTAATTTCAAATATAAGTGACATAGGGCTTATGTGGTTTTCTGCTAATACCTCTTTAGTTGAGCCTTTAATAAAATGTTCGTCATTTAAAACAGCAGGGTCTACATTTACAAAAAGAAGTTTTTCAGAATTGTGACTACTAAATGTCTTAATTGCATTGGATCTACATAGAATTTCTAGTTCCCAAAGAAGATTATTGGTTTTAGCATCTTCAAAAAGTAGCTCTGGATTTATGTATTTACTGTCTTTAGGCCCCCTTGTCAATGCCTCATATCCTATAACATCCCCTGTTTGCAATGATATAATTGGTTGAAAAACCGTTCTTAAATTATTATTTGAAATAATTTTTCGTAGTTCATCAGACATATAGTTAGTCCTCCTTAGTATATTATATATATATCTTATTACATGATTATTAACATGGCGTTAAGTTCCTTTTATCTTTGTGTTAAAAATCAGTCTTGTTAATTAATACAGTTTCTTATGATTAACTTTTAATTATAAGCTCATTCCTATAAATTTCCCTTAGTAATTTTTTCAAACTAATAAATAAGGAATGTATATAATTTAATTATATACATTCCTTATTTATGTCATTGGCTAATCATTTAAATCTATTTGCTCTCCAGTTACAAGGTAAACAGTCCATTCGCAAATATTTGTTGTATGATCAGCAATTCTTTCTAAGAATTTACATACAAATAAAAATTGACTAGCTTGCTTTACTGTTTCGGAATCATCCTTCATTATCACAAGTAACTCACTAAAAACTTGTTTATATATATCATCAATTTCATCGTCCATTTTGCAAGTGCTATATGCCTTTTTAACATCTCCCTCTACATAGGCATCAAGAGATAATCTTATCATCTCCTTTGCAATATCAGCCATTTGCGGAATATGTATAAGCTCTTTAATATATTTTTCACTTTTAAGTCTTATTGCTATTTTAGCAATATCAACCGCATGATCTGCTATCCTTTCTAAATCTGTTACTATTTTAGTGGTAGTAAATATAGTTCTTAGATCATGAGCTAATGGCTGTTGAGTTGCAATTAGTTTGATACATTTGTCTTCTATTTCCTTTTGAAGATTATCTACCAAATCATCATCTTGGATTACCTTTTCGGCCAAATCACAATCTTGATTAACTAATGCTTCTATACACCTAAATATTTGCTTTTCTACTATACTACCCATAGTTAAGAGTTCATTATTAACTAATTCTAACCCTGTATCAAAAGAACCTCTTGTCATATTATACTCTCCTCCGATTATCATATTTATTGAAAGTTTTTAGCCGAATCTTCCTGTAATATAATCTTCTGTTCTTTTATCCCTTGGCTTGTAAAAGATATCTTCTGTCTTACCAAACTCAATAACTTCACCATTAAGGAAAAATGCAGTCTTATCTGATATTCTACCTGCTTGCTGCATATTGTGAGTAACTATAACCACCGTATAATTTCTTTTTAGCACATCCATTAATTCTTCAATTTTAGCAGTGGATATTGGGTCCAGTGCTGAAGTAGGTTCATCCATTAGAATAATCTCAGGTTCTACAGCTAGAACTCTAGCTATACATATTCTTTGTTGTTGACCACCAGAAAGACCCAGAGCACTGGTTTTTAGTCTGTCTTTAACTTGATCCCATACCGCTGCTCCCTTTAAACTTTTTTCAACAATTTCATCTAACTTACTCTTGCTTTTAATGCCATGTATTTTAGGTCCGTAAGCAATATTATCATATATAGACATAGGAAAGGGATTAGGTTTTTGAAAAACCATTCCTATTTTTTTTCTAAGTTCAATAATATTACACTCATCATAAATATTCTTACCTTCATATATAACTTGACCTTCTATCCTCACAATATCTATTAAGTCGTTCATTCTATTAAGAGTTCTTAAAAATGTAGACTTACCACAGCCCGAAGGACCAATAAGTGCAGTAACTTGATTTTTATTTATATCAAGATTAATATTTTTTAATGCCTGAGAATCACCATAAAACAAGTTAAGATTTTTAGTTTCAATTATACCCATGTATTTGCCTCCTATTCAATTCCTATTATATTATACAACATTAACAATTAAATTTAAATTTTAAATTGCCGTACTAATTCACGTAAATCTTCACCTTTGTTTGCTCCATCCTGGCATCCTGAAACAATATATTCCATAGCTTTTGAAGTTTCGGATACACTAGCTGCTATCTCATTAGAACTTCCACCAACTTCTAAAAGTAATTTTAATACTGCGTTAATTGACGTATTTGTTTCAGCAATAGTGTCTTTCATATCTGATGTATTGCATACCAAATAATCAGAGAATAAATCCATATATTCAGAATCCTCTTGGTAATCATTACCTATATTTAACATTAAATCATAATCTTTGCTAATTTTATTGTCAATAAGTTCTAATATTTCGCTAGAACTCACAGCAATATAAGAAAATGCTTCCTCTACTAAATTAACCATATTCTTAATATCTGATACCGCAGCTGTTGATAATACTGCTAGTTTTCCAACTTCATCAGCCACTACTGCAAATCCTCTTCCCTGCTCACCTGCTCTAGCTGCTTCTATTGAGGCATTTAATGATAATAATTTTGTTTGCTTTGCAATATTGTCAATTAAATCTGACATTACTTTAATTTCTTTAACTACTTTACCATTTTCTATAGCTTTTAAAATTTTTGCCTGCTTTTCAATATAAATAGAACTTACCATATTCTTCGACTCCATTGCGTTATTCTTGACTTTTGTAGCTCTCTCTTTTATTTCTTTAGAAATTCCACTTGTGACTATAGCCTTCTCTGATATAAGACCAATGGACGAAATCATTTTCTCGGATATATCGCTTATGTTATTAACTACTGAGTTTATATTGTTTATATCAGAATTAATTTTATAAGTTGCTCCATTTACACTTTGAATATCAGCTGATATCTCTTCTGTACTTTGATAAATATTATGGTTATCAGTATTCACCTTATCCACTTGTTCTATTATACTTACTACTAGTTTTTTAGTGTTTTCGGAAGCTTTATTTAGTGCTTTGGACAGTATCCCAATCTCATCATTTAAATCTATATCTATTACTTTTGTTAAATCTCCTTCACTTAAACTCTCAGCAAAATGCACACTTTTATTTAATCCTTTAGATATAACTCCACTAATTAAAATACCCAGTAAAATAGCTATAATAAAACCACTTACCGTTACTGCTAATATAATTATAGAAGATTTAAGAAATAAATTTTTATTAGTTAAATTGGTTATCTTAGCACTTTCCTTATGATCTATTATTAAGTTTTGAAGATTATTGTCTAAATTACTTGACATAGCATTAAATTTTTCAAATAAATCATCAGTTTCATTAAATTTATTTTCATTTATTAAATCTAGTAAACCCATAATTTGTTTAGTACAATTAGAATTTATAGAATTTAACTGAATATTATTCTTATCTTGTTCACTTAGAATATTTACTTTATTATATAATAGTAAAAGCTTATTATTTTCTTCTAAAATATTCTTGACTTTATCAATTTTAACCTGAAACACTGTAGCATCTTTTTTTAATAATATTATCTCTAAATACCCTTGAAGACTAATAACATTCTTCTGAATCTGAGCGAGAGTTTGTATGGATATTAAATTATGATTATAAATATGTTCATTTCCTTTATTAATGGCCTTCATACTATTATAACTAGATATTCCCACCATACTTATATAGAGTGATATGGCTATAAAACATATTAGTAGCTTACTTCTAACCTTTAAGTTCAGAAATCTTTTCATAACAAATAGCTTATTTAAATTTAAAAATCTTTTCCTAAAGAATGAATTATTAAAGTTTAGAAATTTTTTCATATCAAGTAACTTATCTAAGTTCAGTGACTTCTTCATAATTAATAACTCCTTAAAATTCAATTAAATTTTGTTCAACATTTAATTATAATCTGCAATACTGCAATATCAATACTTCTTTCTAGTTAAAAGTCTTGCAGAAATATTCAAAAATAAGACCATTATTATTAGAATTAATGCAGCACCCCAAGCCTTTTCTATCCAGTCAGTGTAAGGTGATTTTGCATATTCAAAAATCTGTGCTGGTAATGATGCTATAGGTTCTTTTAAACTATGTGACCAGTAGTGGTTTCCGAAGGCAGTTAATAATAAAGGTGCCGTTTCACCAGCTGCTCTTGCCACCGCTAGCATTACCCCTGTTAC
Source organism: uncultured Clostridiaceae bacterium (assembly GCA_937976175.1). Classification (GTDB taxonomy): domain Bacteria; phylum Bacillota; class Clostridia; order Clostridiales; family Clostridiaceae; genus Clostridium_AD. The sequence continues at coordinate 4,796 of CALJTN010000208.1, forward strand.
TATACCTTTCATAGCTGTTGGAATAACTATTTTAATAATAGTTTGCCACTTACTTACACCAAGTGCATAGGAGCCTTCTCTATATTCATTTGGAACTAGTTTTAAAACTCCTTCTGTAGAACGTGTAACAATAGGAATTAAAATAATTGCCAGTGCAAGGCCACCAGACATAGCTGAGAAACCTCCAAATGGCCTAACAAAAGCTATGTATGCAAAAATACCTACAACTACAGAAGGGACTCCTAGTAGTGTATCAATTACAAATCTAACAATATTAGAAAATTTTCCTTTGGGGTCATATTCATTTAAGTATATAGCAGTCATAATACCTATTGGTAATCCAACGCTTGACGCAATCCCTACTAAAATCAGTGTTCCAAGTATAGCATTACCTATTCCTCCACCTATATCTCCAGCTGGAGTAGGTAACGAAATTAAGAACTCAAGGTTTATAACTCTATATCCTTTGGAGATTATATAACTAAGTATGCTTACCAAAGGAATCAGTGCTATTATCATTAATATAACAATTATAATATGCATAAAATCATTAAATATTTTTCTCGCTTTTATGTTTGAAGCTACCATGATATCACCCCCTAATAAACTTTAGATAACTTACGAATGAAAAATCTTGCTATGGCATTAAGAGTAAAGGTTACTAAGAAAAGAAGTAGTCCTATTTCTATTAATGATGAATAATGAATAGCGCCAGTGGCTTCATTAAACTCATTAGCAATAACTGCTGCCATGGAATGTCCTGGAGCAAATAATGAAGCCATAATTTCTGCTCTGTTACCTATAACCATGGTAACCGCCATAGTTTCTCCAAGGGCTCTACCAAGGCCCATTATTACAGCTCCTATTATTCCTTGCTTGGCATAAGGTAGCACAACATTCCATATCATTTCCCATTTTGTTGAACCAAGAGCCAGTGATCCAGCTTTTAAATCACTTGGAACAGTTTCAATAATATCCACAACTAGGGCTGAAATTATGGGAATAATCATAATAGCTAAAATGATTCCTGCAGATAACATTCCAAGACCAATGGGTGCTCCCGAAAAAAGTGGGAACCATCCCAGTATATTACTTACAGGTTTTTGGAAATAATCTCTGATGAAAGGTACAAAAATAAATAATCCCCATAATCCATATAGAATACTTGGAATACTTGCCAAAATTTGCACCATGAAAGCTATGACTATTCTCATCCATTTACTTGATATTTCTGTTAGAAATAGTCCTATACCTATACTGATTGGTGTTGCTATTAAAACTGCAATGATTGATGAAACAATAGTCCCATATATAAAAGGTAATGCTCCAAATTCATCTTGTACTGGGTCCCATTCAATACTTGTAATAAATGACAATCCAAACTTTTCAATAGACAACTTAGACTGAATTATTAATGCTACTATCATCCACACCATTAAAATCACCACAATTATCGCAAAAAATAATGTTATGTTTTTAAAAAGTTTGTCTAAAAAGTTTTGATTCATTTTATTAGATTTCCTCTGGACTTTTTTTACGATTTTATTTTCTTCCATAGCCTATTCTCCTTCCCATGATTGTAGGAAACTACACAAACCCAAAGTGTCAAAACTTTTTAATTAGTTTTTAACCACTTCGGGTTTATTTTTTATTTAATTATTACTTAATAGTAGCTATATTCTCTTCATTAAGTTTAATGATAGACTCTGGTAATCTTGCATAATGTAAATCATTTGAATAATTTTGTCCTTCTGTATTTGCCCACTTAATTAAATCTACAATTACCTGTTTCTTATCCGCATCCTCATATGTGGTATTAGCTAGTATCCAAGCAAATCCTACGATACCATATGATGCTTCACCTGATTTTTCAACTAAGGATACCTTTGTATCTTTTGGCATATTAACTGCTGCTGCTTCTGCTGCCATTGTTGCTGCTTCTAATGATGGAGCAACAAATTTTCCATCTTTGTTTCTTAATTGTGCATAAGATATTTCATTTACTGTAGCATATGCAAGTTCTGCATATCCTATAGAACCTGGTGTTTGCTTAACTTGACCTGCTACCCCCTCATTTCCCTTAGCTCCAATTCCTACTGGGAATTTAACAGCTTTTCCTGCTCCAACTTTTTCTTTCCACTCCGGAGATACTGTAGCTAAATAATCTGTAAAAATAGATGTTGTTCCGCTTGAGTCAGAACGATATACAGGTGTTATAGCTAAATCTGGAAGTTTCACATCCGCATTGTCAGCTTTTATTTTTGCATCATTCCAGTTCTTTATGTTTCCAAGGTAAATATTCGTTAGTGTTTCTTGAGTAAGCTTTAATCCCTTATCTACACCTTCAACGTTATATATTACAGCTACCGCTCCCACAGTTATAGGTATGTGAATAGCTCCATTTTTTACTGCCTTTTCTTCTTCTTCTTTCATATATGCGTCTGATGCTGCAAAATCAATAGTAGCTTCTGTGAGCTGTTTAATACCGCCACCTGAACCTATAGATTGATAGTTAACTTTCACCTCTGGATGGAGTTTATTATATTCTGAGAACATTTTTGAAAACAGTGGATTTACAAATGTAGAACCTGCAGCATTTATCATATATTGTTTTGTTGCAGCTGGTTTAGTTGTTTCACCCGGAGCTTCAGCTGCATTATTTTTAGCATTTCCACACCCAGCTAAAGTTGCCGTTAAAGTTGTAAGGATTGTTGCTGTTAGAATTAATTTCTTAATATTTCTTAACATTATTATTCCTCCTCGATTTATGTTCTTTTTTTATTTTCTTTTTTATGTTTGTAACCACATTACAACCTAAGTATACCTTCACTATGTTCAGTTCATGTTAATGCATTGTTAAGTGTAGGTTAATTAAGCATTACCTGCGTAACTGCAATATTTAGTTTTTAGCTTTTAACAACATTGTATTTATTATTCCAAATAGTTTTAGTTTAATTCCAGTAGTATTCTATTAAATTACATCTAATAAAAAAGGTACCTATAGTTCAGATACTTTATTCAAAGTATCAGTTCTGTAGGTACCACTATAAACAGCTAATCTTTTTATCATTTACTTAGGTATAGTCATATGATAATCCTCTCTTAGATGCATCAAACATTTAATATAATAATTCATTAATTTCTTCAAATATAGCTTTATGGGGAATTGCACCAAAAAATCGTATCTTTTCATTAATATATACATAGGGTATACTAAATCCAACATCAAGCATTCTTTTTATTTCTATATATTTGCTTTTATCAATATATCTAACATCAATAAATCTTAAATCTACCTCTTTCAACATATGTTTTTGCTCAAGGAATTCTACAAGATAATCATATTGTTCTCCAATGGATAGAGAAATGTCGCAGCCACTTGGACTACCACAGCCACCCTCCTTTGAAGAGTACTCTTCTTTTACACCAAACACCTTTATATGTATCATAAAATCCCCCCATTTAAAATAAATCGACTGTATGAATATATTCAAATTTAATCATATACTAAACTTTTTTTAGCAAATCGTCAATATAAAATATAATTTTTATAACATTTATTAATTTTTAATTTTTCTATGTTAATTTTAAGTTAATAATATTAAAAAGTATTAAATATATTAACCGCCTCTTAATAGTATTTTTCCTGATAATTATTATATACTATATTTAAAGATGCATTTTGATAACTTTTTCAATAGCTTTTAAAAATAAAATTTTAGATCCATAAAACCAAGGAGGAATCATTATGTTGTATATGTATGCTACTATTTTTATTATATTGGGATTAACACAGGTTTTAAATTTTATTTCAATATTTTTCAGAAAAAAAAGTTTTATGAGCTTACCTCAAGTAATTAAGACCGTTTTACAAATAGCTACATTAAAATATCAGGCTTATACTCAAATAACAACAGGATTCCTTTTTATTCTATACGGAATGGTTGTGCTTCAATTTAACATTACTAATTTTATATCTCATTTGTTATTTGCCTTAATATCTATGGTCTCAATGTGTATAATTGGACATTTGTTATATTTATTCGAATAAAATACTAATTAGAAAGGAGTTGCTTATGTGAATATAGCAACTCCTTTTATTGTTTTATTATAATTTCTTTCTAAAATTAGCATATTTCTCTGTTTAAATTAAGACTCAATATTTTTTATAGTATTAATAATATTTTCTTTGCTTACATTATTTTCCTTCGCAACTATTTCACCGTTTTTAGTATAGATTATACTTGGAGCTTCAATTGTTCCAAGTCTTGCTGCTAAGCTAGCATTTTTGTATACATCAATTTTACTTACCTTTACAGTAGCTGCCAGTTGACTTTCTACTTCTTCTATTTCACTAATAAGGGCTCTGCACTTTTCATCATTTTTTGATATCATAAAGCCTGTCTTGCAAAAACTAATGATAGGCGGTGATACATCGTGAGTGAAGGCCAAATTATCAAGATTTACAATCAAGGTATATCTCAAGTTATAGGTGTTATTAAAGAATTATCAAATGAAATAAAAACACTAAATTCTCAAGTAGAAACACTTTCTAAAGATAATAAAGCTCTAAACGAGCGTGTAAGATCATTAGAAAGTCAAGTAAATAAAAATAGTAATAATAGCAGTAAGCCACCATCGTCAGATGGATTTAAAAAGAAAACCAAAAGCTTAAGAACAAAATCAGGTAAAAAACCTGGCGGTCAAGAAGGGTTTCCCAGAAGAACTTGTAAATACAGTCCAGTATGGTGAAAGATTAAAGGCGGTAGCTGTCTACTTAACACAATACCAGCTTATTCCCTATAAACGTAGTGCTTAACTTATTGAAGATTTATTTAGTCATCATCTAAGTCAAGGGAGTTTAGTTACATTTAATCAAAATTGTCATGATAAATTAGCGCCTATAGAAGATAATATAAAAAATAGTATTATTTCATCTACTGGAGCAGTTCATTTTGATGAAACTGGTATATATGTAGAGAAAAAGCGTAAATGGCTTCACGTTTCTTCTAATGAAAATCTTACTTATTATGAATGTCATGAAAAACGTGGTAAAAAGGCTACTGAAGAAATTGGAATACAGATGCTCCTTTACCTTTTCATAAAATCGAAGATTTTGAAATAAAGTATGCTAAAATACTTAAAGCTGGTTTTGATGAAGACTATGCTAAAAATATCGAATTATACTCTAAAAATAAGGTAAAGAAAAGTATAAGTCTTAATTTGCTTAATAGATTAAGTGGATATAAAGAACAAATTCTTGCTTTCATGTATGACTCTGATATACCTTTTGATAATAACTTAGCCGAGCGTGATTTACGTATGGCTAAGGTAAAACAAAAAATCTCAGGAACTTTCAGAAGCTCCGCAGGGCAAGTGCTTTTACTAAAATCCGTGGATGTGTATCTACTGTAAGAAAGCAGGGTGAAAATGCTTTAGATTGTATAAAATCAATCTTTACACCAAATCCAATAGATCCAACTTCAGCATAAAAGCTCCGCTTAAAGAGGTATTCTACCTCTTTTTAGTGTGCATAAATTTAATACTAACACCTTACCGTCAGATACATAAAATATTTGAAGGTAGGGTGTTTTTTTATAACTTACTAGTTAGAAAGATAAGTTATAGTCGTGAAGGTGAAAGCAAATAGGAGTGTGACAGATAGTATATAATGAGTTTTACAGAATCTTAGTTTATGTAATGAAAAATTTCCGTAAGCAGCCCAGGACGGGCTGCTAGCACTTCTGAGACAGGACGTCGAATAAGTGCGTTAGGAAATTTTCATGGAGTAAACTTAGATTCTGTTAACAAATGCTCTACTATCAGAACATCCTAAATGCCGAACCTTCATGGGGTGATTAAAATTGTAGCTGAACAGTTACTATTATATTAATAAAGTTATAATAAACCTATTAAATATAAAAAAGGATGATACTGAATATGAACATAAATTCTCTTTATTCATTTATTGAGACAGTAAGACAAGACAGTATATCCAAAGCTTCCAAAAGTCTTCATTTGACTCAATCTGCTCTAAGTCAACAGCTTCAAGCCCTTGAGAAAAGCCTAAACTCTACGCTTTTAATACGTAGTAATAAATGAACACACTAAGGATGTACTTGCTCATATATTAGATTGCAGTTCAGATGTAGGTTTTATTAACACAAATATTAATATTGATGGAATTGAATGCATTAACATTTGCATCAATAATTTAGTTTTCATATATTCAAGTAAAAGAGAAATACATAATGATTCTATATCCATTGAGGATATTTTCATAACAGAGCATAATAATGGTAAGTGCAGTGAATTAAATATAGAAATGGAGCTAGACACTATAGAATCTATAAAAGCTTCGGTAATAGCAAATCATGGTGTTGCTATAATTCCTTATACTTCTGTTAAAACAGAAATACATGCTAAAATATTGAAGACATTGCCTATAAGTGGTTTCTCACCTTCCTGCAATATATGTATGATATATAGAAAAAATAAAGCCTTTAAGCCGCATATAAGAGAATTATATCTTATATTAAAACTTATGGAAGAGAAACTTTTTGTTAGCCAAGCCTTGTTATGGTTATTTCCCATATACCACCTTCTTCTTGAACTTCTACCTTACATTTAAGCTTTTTATAGATGTCTCTGATATTAGGATAAGTACAACTATGATCTGTAATAATAGTTATACTGTCTCCTATATCTAGTTTTTTATATTGGATTTGTGCTTTTACAACTGGAACGGGACACATTGCACTAATGCAATCTATAGATTTATTCATTTCATCCGCCTTCAATATAATATATAATAATTCCTAAATTAACTAATTATTCTATATGCATAGATATGCATCACCTACATAAGTAATAAAAAATTAAAATCTAGCATTTTTTCTTTTGCTAGATTTAAAATTACATTTTTAGCAGCAGATAATGAGTGTGACCTATTGCTTCTTTGCTTCGATAATATATGAAGCCACAAAATCCTCAACATTTTTACCTGGAGCCCATGATTTAAGAATTTCTTTGCTGTTATCTTTAGGTGACATTTCAATATCACAGAATCCTGCATTTTCAAGCATTGCTCTTATGGTTTCAATATATTCAGCTCCTGCAATACAACCTGCCATCATACTTAGGTCCTCTTTTACATGTTGAGGTAGTTCCGCAGTTGCCAACACATCAGAAATAGACAATCTTCCACCGGATTTTAAAACCCTATAAGCTTCTTTAAAAACTTTTTCTTTTTCTAAAGACAAATTAATTACACAATTAGAAATGATTACATCAATAGATGCATCTACAACAGGCAAATTCTCAATTTCACCTAGCCTGAACTCCATATTGGTATATCCACTTTTTTGTAAATTATTTCTTGATAGTTTAATCATTTCTGGTGTCATATCAACTCCAATAACACATCCGTTTTCTCCAACTTGTCTTCTTGCAAGAAAGCAATCAAATCCTCCTCCACTACCGAGGTCTAGAACGACTTCTTCTTCTTTTAATGCTGCAATAGCAATAGGATTGCCACACCCGAGTCCCATATTAGCATCAATTGGTATATTTATAAGGTCCTTTTCTGAGTAACCCAAATTAATTGAACTTTCCTTTATATCCATTGCATTGTCATTACAACAATCGGACGAGCAGCAACAACCACCACCCTTTGCACCTTTCAATGCAACTTTAGCATAATTTTTTCGAATATGTTCTCTGATTTCTTCCTTATTATTCATTTAAATCACTCTCCATTTATTTATAGTTTATTTCTTTTCATATATAAAGACGAAAGAAAAGAAAAAAGGACGCAAAACTCCTCATTACTATTAACAAGATTTACATCCACCTTTTTTATATTTATAGTCAATAATACTTCCATTTTTATCGAATTCCAAACTGCAGCAATCTAAAATCATATCTTTGAGCATTTTACGACCTCGTTGAACCCTGGATTTTGCACCTGACAGGGAAATCCCCAATTGCTCACTTAACTGTTTTTGAGTGATATTATTATATTCCGTAAGTATTATTGCTTGTTTGTACTTTTCTGGCAGCTGGTCTATCATAGATTTTAAGCAACCTGATATTTCCTCATTCATAGAAGGATCTTCATCTGAGACCTTTATTAAATCCTCTGTTAATTCCATTTCATCTATAGAATTGTTCTTTCGATAGAAATCAATGATTGCGTTTGTTGCAATTCTATATACCCAAGCCTGTAATTTTTGTTTATCTTTTAAGGCACATATATT
>CALJTN010000209.1 GCA_937976175.1 uncultured Clostridiaceae bacterium
TATACTGCTATCTACAGCACCCACAAGATAAAGGACTTTATCTAACGTGATCGTCTCATCAAAGTAAAAAGAGAGACTTTGCTCAAGTATGCTAAGAGCGTCACGCATGCCACCATCTGCAAGCTTTGCAATATAGGCGAGGGCATTGTCTTCAATACTGATATTTTCTTGCTGCATATAAGTCGTGAGTGTATCTTGTATTTCTTTAATCGATATCCTTTTAAAATCAAAACGCTGACATCTTGAAAGAATAGTTACCGGTATCTTCTGAGGGTCAGTTGTAGCTAAAATAAATATAACATGCGATGGTGGTTCTTCTAATGTTTTAAGAAGTGCATTAAATGCTCCCGTTGAAAGCATATGTACCTCATCTATAATATAAACCTTATATTTCCCTACAGCTGGTGTATATTTGACTTCTTCGTTTATTTCCCGAATATTATCTACACCATTATGAGAAGCCGCATCCATTTCTATGATATTAATGCCTGAACCATCCTTCACTTTTTCACATGCACTGCATTTTCCACACGCTGAACCATGTATAGGTGTTTCACAGTTTACGGCCCTGGAAAAAATTTTGGCTATAGTCGTTTTACCCGTTCCACGGCTTCCACAGAAAAGATACGCATGGGCTACTCTATTAGTATTTATTTGATTGGTGAGTGTCCTAACGATATGATCTTGCCCTACAACATCATCAAAGACATTGGGCCTGTATTTTCTATATAAAGCCAAGTAACTCATGTTTTTCCCCTTCTATATAAAGCTCTCTTACGGTTGGTCTCTTAAGCGATATTATACCACAAAACACCTCTTTCTAACACCTCTTTATATTATCACAGATAAAAAAAGCCTACGCTTTTTTATATTTTTTTAAAAAATAGTAAGCTTTTTTATAAGAAAAAATATAAAAAAATAAACTCTACTAACGATTATTTCTTATCCATCGAGAAGTGATTTTTGGAACTTTCTTCTTATTTAATACAATCTCTGCATGCCAGGTATATGTTTTCGTCCAATTTTTAAACATAGGAACCATTGCATAAAGACCCTTCATAGACCAATTAGGTTCATTAGGCTTCCACCCACCTCTTGGATGAATCTTTATATTGATTTTATTGTTATGTCTAGAGATCTTATATTCTCCCGTAATAGTTCCTGTTTCTTTCTCTGCGCTTAGTGTAAACTTCCCTCTTAAACTTTCGCCCTCACGAAGAGCTATCATATCTGGCACGGCCGGATTAAAGTCAATTCCCATTCTACGTTTTTCATTTGCAACACTCATCCCCTTAATCTCATAATAACCATTATTATCTATGAGGTTATATGCCGTCTCTTTATCTCGGGCTTGTAATTTCTCACTCACTTCAAGAGGATAGAGTTCTTCCTTAGCCGTAACATTCCATTTTAGTAAAAATAGCTCCGGTGAGTACCTTATAAAATAACGCTTCGCCCCATCCATAATAATCGGCATTATATTGACATTATGTTTTCTTCCAGCAATGGTGACTTGTGCATGAGTTCGCTTCACTTTAATAAGCCTAAGTTGGTAGAGCATATACACTGGCAAGGCATCAGGATTATTTGTGTTACTTCCTAAAGGCGCGAGTACTGTAGACGACTTAGGCTGTTTTTGATTATTTTCCTTTACTTCTATTTTTATTTCTCTTCCGGCTTTATCTTCAAAAGAACAATAAAAATCCACTCCTCTAGATGTGATTTCATATCTTGCATCCTCCATAGGCCTTTCAATTAATTCACCTAAACCATTCCCTACTTGATTAAAATCATCACCAAAAGTTAGTCCAGGCTGATGATATACATCTACATAACCATCTTTACGCATTGCTAGGATTCTTAACCCTTTACCGTAAACATTATCATCAAATCCCTGTGGCTCAAAATCTGTATAGACTTCGTCCGGATCGTTCCCTATTGCCAAAGGCATTAACCACTTCATTGGCTCAAGTTTCATATTAAAAGGTGAATAAATTATTCCACTTGGTTTACTTCCATAAATTTCATTTATATGGCCCTTTGTTTTTTCAAGACCTCTTATACTTACTTTATTCTCCTCCCGATAAGTTCTCAATTATCTTGTTTAATGCTTTATAAAATACTTTTACTTCTTGCTGGCTCAAACCATTTAATGATTCTTTTGTCACTTCTAAGGACATATTTTCGATACCACTCATCATTTCTCTCGCCTGTAATGTTAGACCTATTAAATAGGCTCTGCTATCTTTTTCATCTACCTTTTTTTCTAAATACTTTTTTTTCACATAGTATGGCTATAACATTCCCAATAGTTGCCCTATCTCCTTCTAATTTATAAGCTATTTCAGTCTGAGACATCTCCTCCTCATTATATAACAACCTAAGCACTGCACACTGGGAGCTCGTTATGCCATATTCTTTTAGACGTTTATTAATAGCTCTTTTAAAAAACCTTGAGCTAGTATTAATCAAATAGGCTAATGCTTCTTGTTTCTTCATATAAATGCACCTCAAAAAAAACAGTATGTATACTTACAATAAGTATACATACTGTTTTTCATATTATCAATATATGTCGGATAACTCAAACAGATATTTAGTATTCAAATGGAAACTCAATTTTTTCTTTATTACAGATCTTCTGCACTGACCATTTCCCTGCAACCGCTGCCACTGGCAGACCACCTGGTGACATAATCCACTGCCCAGCTATGTATAAATTCTTAATTCCTTTTATAACCCCTTTATGCGCTACGCTTTTAACATTTGGTACTGTATCAAAAGCCATCCAAGCCCCTTGATAGGCTCCGCAGTACCTTTCATAAGTAACGGGGGTTGCAACGTCGAAAACCTCTACTTTATTTTTAGTTTCTGGATAAAGCTTGACTATTCTGTCCAAAACATTATGGGCTACCTTTTCTTTTTTACTAGTGTATTCATCTAAATTATTTTCCTTTAAACGCTTCCAGTAATCATAATCATGCGCCATTATATCAACTCTTATGACTGATTTACCCTTTGGCGCAAAATCTTTTTCATGACAAAAATGATGTATTCCTATCCTATTTATCTTTTGAGTGCCACATTGAAAAGGTTCTACTTCATAGGAAATTTGATGTGGTCTATGAGATAAATCACAAGCAACACCTATCCCTATATTAACACTGCTATGTAGGGGATAGGACTTAGGATTATTAAATTGTTTATCAAATATCTTATCTTGAAACTTATTTTCTAATAAATGGGTCATTAAGAATTTTACATCAACTGCTGGTATAATATAATCTCCTTCTACTATTTTTCCATTCTCAAGCTCCACACCTACGGCTATGCCCTCTCTAACTATAATTCTTTTGACTTTTGTATTATAATTAATTTTCCCACCTAATGTTTTAAATTTTTTAGCTATTTTAAGAGACATTTTAAGCGATCCCCCCATGGGCCAGCCACCGTTACCTGAAGCGATAGTTCCTAATGAAGCAAACAAAGAAATGGCGGCGAAATAACCTGAGAAATAATCTACAACTCCCTGTCTTATCAGCTCACTTTTAAATCTTTTACTATATTCTTTGACAGATATTTTATTAAGGTTCGCTAAATCTTTTCTTATCGTCTTATACTTTTTGCCTAAGTTAATATAGTCTATAATATTTAGATGATCCATAGGCTTTTTAGTAGGTAACACAATATCATTAAACTTTTTAATGAGTGTAATGAACTCTCTTATTGCTTCCTTATCTTCCATAGATATTTCTAAAAGATGTTTTTCTAATCTTTCTAAATCTCTATACATATATAAAATCTTTTCTCCTTTATTATAAGCGTAGAGATATTCTGGGTAGTAAATATCTGTACCATCAAAAGCTCCAAGTTCTTTCCAAATATGATAAAGTTCTGTTTTACTATTTGTTCCTGTTAGCCAATGTATACAATTATCAAAATGATAGCCATTTCTACTCCATCCCGTACATTCTCCTCCAGCAATAGCATGCATTTCAAATAGCTCTGTATCAAAACCACTTTTCCTTGCAAATATACCTGCACTTAGACCCGAAATTCCTGCCCCTATAATAATAACTTTTTTCATCATAGCACCCTTTCTCATTTTAGATTAAACATTCATTCAATATAATACTATTTTTTTAGCTAACCCATTAGCTACCTTTATAAACTATTTTATTTCTTAAGAAGCCTAAGGATACTTTCTGCCTCTGGGGCAACATATACTTCATGACTTTGAATATGCTTAGAAGTGATTTGAATCATAATGATTCCTTGGATAAGTGACCAGTACATAGAAGCCAGAAAAAAGGCATCTCCCTCTATTGCAAGTCCTTCCTCTTGGGCTTTGGCTATCATTCTAGCTGTAGCTGGAATAGTCTTCATTTCTTTAGCTAATGCTGCTTTTATACGCTCTGGCATGGGATCTAACATCAAAGCTTGATACATAAACAAAAAGTTTAGAAGCTCATTTTCTGCATCTTTCATCCATAAGAGAATACTTTCAGTCATAGTTGTTAAAGCCTTCCATCCTTTTAATCCGTATGTATCAACCATTTCAACTATTATATGGGAATCCTCTATAGACTTCTCGATAACAGCAGCATAAAGCTCATCTTTAGACTTATAATAGTGATAGATTAAGCCCTGACTCATTCTTCCGGATTTTGCTATATCTGATATCTTTGTACCACTATATCCTTTACGTGCAAATTCTGACAGGGCTGTACTAAGTATTTCTTCTCTTCTTTTATCTAATATCACTTGATTTTGTTCATCTGTTCTTGGTGACATATATTCCCTCTTACTATCTGATAATTTTTGATTGAATATCTATTCAATGTAATTATAGAATTGATTTGCCTTTTAGTCAATCTTTTTATTGGAGTTTATAGATTTCACATCTTTAAATTTAAATTATTCATGGTAGAGTATGATGTGAAATCATTATGAGAAACAACTTTGAACAGATGAATAACTTAAGTTTATAGGTTATTTCTCTATATATAGAAAGTGATCAATAAATTCTGTGTTTAGTATAATATTTTAAACTATTTATATATAGTTTACTGAAATAATCTAGCCATTCCTGTATATATTATAGAGAACAACATATAAACTTTACATTGGATACTTCTAAAGAAGCCGGCAGCCGTATAACTCAAGTTAAAATTGGTGGTAAACCTATTCATACGACTTCTACTTACTCTTTAGCAACGAATGCCTTTATTGGTGATGGTGATGGCTACGTCATGTTTAAATTGTATTTTTATACATAAAAGCATCCTATCTCAGGCTATCTTGCTGAAATAGGATGCTTTTATTATTTATGCTATCTTGTCTTAAATGACCGACATTACCTATTTGCATGGCGTTTTGCTACACGCAAAGCATCTTTCCATGAACCATGTATATAAATTGCTCTAGCAGGGCAGTAATGCTGGCATGAATTGCATTGTATACAATCCAGTTCCCCATAAGGTGCAGATTTTCCTTTGTTTAGGTGTAAGACACCTAATGGACATTTTTTTTCACAAGTACCACACCCTATGCATTCTGCCTGATTAACTGTAACAAGATCTCCTTTTAGAAGTGTGTTATTAATACTATAGATATGCATGCCTTTTTCTTTTCCAACACTTTTCTTAGTTTTCTCTAGGTACAAATCTATTCGAGGCTTTATGATATCTAAACTCCGAACAAACTTTGCAGCTCTTCTTTGATCATTTTCATCTGGTTTTCCTTTATTGCCCCCATTTACTAGAACAAAAGGTCCTGTGCAATCATAGCCTTTTGTTGAAAATTCACCTATAATCTTAAAACCTTTTTTTGCTAATAATGCTCTTATTTCTTTATGGTATTTGTGTGGCATTGGGTTACCTCTTGTTGAGAAAACAAATGCCTGCTGTTGACTCGTTTTAAGTTGTTTTACATACGCCATTAATTTAGGGTCATGACGCGTAAACTGAATACCTGATCCAAAACCTATCGTTTTATAACTTGAAATATCACGTTCTTTTGCCTGATCAGTTGTGATGAGCTCACAATTTAACTCATCTGCCATTGCTCTTGCTATTTTAAAAGTATTTCCATGGTACGTAGATTCATAAATAATTAAAACTTCTTTATTCATCTCATTTCACTCCTTATTTTATAATGGTTTTTATCAATGACTTAAAGCTATACTCCAAAAATGCTTCTCTTGTCATATTCATTTCATGTTGTATATACTCTCTTTTACTTTCTGCAATTTTTATTACTCCAGTAAGGCTGGACCAAAATACAAACACACTTGGCATAATCTTAATATCTGGTACTACAATGCCTTGCTGTATACCGTTTGCAAAAAAATTTCCTAATATATCATTTATCCCTTCCGAAACATTCCAGATTTCATTAATAACAGTATTCTCATCTGTTTCTTTTTCTTTCATAATATTCGCCTTGATAGTTCCCTCAAAATACAATGGGTTTTCATCATGCAACTTAACCATTGCTTCACAAATTGCTTGATAGCGGCACATAAAATCTTCACTTGTTAATAGCGCCTTTCTTAGCATATTCTCAAGCTTTAGCATCCCTCGCAAGATAACATGATGGTACATTTCTTCTTTACCTTTAAAATAAACATAGATCGTACGTTTGCTATATTCTGCTGCCTTTACAATATCATCCATCGTCGTCTTATCTATGCCCTTAACAGCAAATAATTTCTCAGCTACATCTATAATACTTACTTTATGCAACTCTCCTATTGCTTCTTTTTGTTCTTTTTTCATTTCTCACCTCTAGTTTTACTTTATAAACTATTAGTTTACTTATAAGAATACTATGCCCTTTGTCTAACATTGTCAATACCCATTTAAAAATAATTTTATCCTAGCGACTTATTTTTAATTTTTAGCATACCAAGTTATCTGTTCTCCTCTTTAAAATGCCGGATTCTTTGATTAAAGCCTCCTTATTAAAATTTATTCTCTTTATGAATTAAAAATTTGTTACTTTAGTTCTAAAAATGCTATAATATAAAGAAAATATGGTGGATTTTTTATAGATTCTTATTGCGTCTCACCTACATTTCACTAGACATGTAACCAACTATTAATAACCTATACTGACCTACAAATAAAAGACACACTAATGGAGAAAAGCAAAAATGAGTGATGGGATAAAAAATATATCAAAAATTATATTATCGATTATTACTTTCGCTGGGCTTATTTTTATTACCCAATTTCTTTTTATGCCTATAGGCCAGCGATTAACTACTTGGAAAATATCAACAATGGACTCTAACTTTTCAGCAAAAACCGTTGAGTTGCCTTTTTTAACTCATGTCAAAGAATCAGGGTTATGGACGTTTAGTACTGCTGTTTACCCAAAAGATTTACAAGCAGATGTTTTACATATTCCTCGTATTAATGGCTATGCTTTTGAGGTAGAACTGAATGGTCATAAGATCCATCAACAAGGTGATTTTCAAAATCCAACCGCAAATATCTGGAATTATTCCTTCCTAATCGATATCCCAAAAGGCCTGCTGCTTGAGGAAAATATCTTTATCATTCGATCCTTTGCACTACATGATGTTGGTTTTATTATGACACCCACACTTGGACAGAGAAGTGATTTTAACTTAATTATTGAACTTCAGAATTTCTTGAGTGATTCATTTAGTTATATTATGATAGGTGCCTCTTTGTTTTTAGGCATTTTGCTTATTTTAGTAGGTAGAAAT
>CALJTN010000210.1 GCA_937976175.1 uncultured Clostridiaceae bacterium
TTAGATTGTATTCAATACCGTTTATCTTTATTGTTACAATGTTCATCTAAAACACCCTCTTAGACAGATTAGTTATCTCCATTGTATCACAATATAGCTTTTAATAAAACCAATTTTTTGAAATTAGAACACATAAAAAGATAAAATCATATATTGCTAGAATTGCTAAGTTCGTTCAAACAGCATTTTACGCAATATATGACTTTTCTACGTATTAAAATATTTATCTAAGTTCAGCACCCAATTTGTGCTCTAGTGACCTTAATATTTTTTCATGCACCTTGTTTACTTCATCATCTTTTAAAGTCCTGTCCTCACGTCTATATATTATAGCATAAGCTATGCTTTTCTTACCTTCTGCTATTTGTTTCCCTTTATACACGTCAAACAACTTAGCACTCTCTAAAATATTGCCTCCTTGTTTCACAATTACATCTTCTATGTCCTGTACTAGAATAGCATCATCAACTATAAGTGCAATATCCCTTGTTACAGCTGGGAATTTTGGAAGTGCTTTATATTTCTTGTTTAAGTCAGCATATTTATATAATATGTCTAAGTTCAATTCTGCAATATAGCACCTTTGTTCCACTTCA
Organism: uncultured Clostridiaceae bacterium; assembly: GCA_937976175.1. Classification (GTDB taxonomy): domain Bacteria; phylum Bacillota; class Clostridia; order Clostridiales; family Clostridiaceae; genus Clostridium_AD. The sequence continues at coordinate 597 of CALJTN010000210.1, forward strand.
TAGTTCTCTGAAACACTTGGATGAATTTCTCCAACCACACCTACAAGCTCTCTTTTTACATATAAAGTTGAAGTTTTTCCAGGGTGAAAGCTTAGGTTTTCACTTTCTCTTTTAAAAGATGTATTTTTTACTCCTAAAATATCTAGTACATTCTCAACGTTGCCTTTCAAATCTAAGTAATCAACATTGCCATACATTCCTATAGTCAATATATTTCTCTCTTCTGGAAGCTTATCCGGATCTTCATTTGGTATATAAACTTTACCTATCTCGAATAATCTAGCTTCTTCATTACTTCTTGAGTAATTCCTTGATAAACATTCCATCATAGATGCTATGGTGGTAGTTCTCATTATACTATAATCTTCCCCTAAAGGATTCTTTATAGTAACTACTCTTCTTAGCTCACTATCCTCTGGAACTAAAATTTTATTAAATGTTTTAGGACTTACAAAAGAATAGCTTATGGATTGATTAAGTGCACTACCTATTAAAGCTAAAACTACTTTATCTTCTAGTTTTTGTTTTTCACTTTTGCCACTCTTAGTAGTTTCGCATTTAGGAATAGTAGATGGTATATTATCATAACCATAGATTCTAGCTATTTCTTCAGCTACATCTTCTCTTATGTTTATATCACATCTAAAGGTAGGTACCTGTATAATTAAAGTATCACCTTTTATTTCTGTAGCAAGCTCTAATCTATCAAGGTATATCTTCATATCCCCCTTTGATATCTCAGTGCCTAAAAAGTTATTAATCCAATTTGCACCTACTTCTAAAGTATGAGCTTCTAGCTTGTTTGGATATACATCTATACATCCTTCCATTATCTCACCTGCAGCTAATTCCTGTATTAAATGACAAGCTCTATCCATTGCCATCTGAGCTAAATTCGGATCTAAATCTTTCTCAAACTTTCCTGATGCATCAGTTCTCAAAGATAATTTTTTAGAAGCCAGTCTTATATTAACTCCATCAAAGTTTGCACTCTCAAATATTATACTTGTAGTATCTTCTTTAATTTCTGAATTTAAGCCTCCCATTATGCCTGCAAGACCTATAGTTCTATCTCCATCTTTTATATTTAAAATATTCTCATCTAATTCTCTTTCTACTTCATCCAATGTAACAAACTTTTCTCCGTTACGTGCTCTTTCAACTACTATATTATTAGTAGTGATTTGTCTAGCATCAAAAGCATGCATAGGCTGGCCAAGCTCTAACATAACGAAGTTTGTAATGTCTACTATGTTATTTATAGGTCTAAGTTCTGCTTCTAAAAGTCTTTCCTGCATCCATTGTGGAGATGGCTCTATTTTTATATTCCTTACACCTTTTAACATATATCTTCTACAAAGTTCATCTTTAATCTCAACCTTATAAAGATCTTCTACATTTTCAGCGAAGGTAGCTTTATAGTCAAGGGCAGGTTTTCTATACTCGCAGCCTAAAGTTGCAGCAGTTTCTCTAGCCATTCCTAGAACACTCATGCAATCTGGTCTGTTTGAAGTTATCTCAAAATCTATTAATACACTTTGAAGATTTAAAACTTCTTTTATGTCTTTGCCAATGATAGTATCAGCTGGAAGTATCATCAGTCCATGAACAGGCTCATCTCCTGCAATTCCAAGTTCTTCTTCAGAGCAAAACATACCATTTGATGTAATTCCACGAAGCTTACCTTTTTTTATTTTTAATCCGCCATGTAAGCTTGATCCATGAAGTGCTACTGGCACAACGTCCTGTTCCTTCATATTAGTAGCCCCTGTAACAATTTGTATGGGCTCTTCTAGTCCTATATTAACCTGACATACAACTAGTTTTTCAGCATCAGGATGTTGCTCAATTTTTATTATTTTTCCTGTTACAACATTCTCAATTTCAGCACCGGAGACAATAACCTCTTCTACTTTTGAACCTGACATAGTTAACTTATCGCCAAGCTCCTTTGGTGAAATATTTATATCTACATAATCTTTAAGCCATTTAACTGGAACTTTCATTTTGTATCCTCCTTGCATTTGTATTAGGACTAAATAACTTTCATTAGTTTAGTTCCTTGTGTTTTTATGAGTACTAACCACTTGTGAATGTATACTTTAGAACTGTTTTAAAAACCTCATATCACTTTCATAAAGTGCTCTAATATCATCTATTCCGTATTTTAACATAGTAATTCTATCAAGACCAAAGCCAAAAGCAAACCCACTATAAACTTCTGGATCAATTCCACAATTCCTTAAAACTTGTGGGTGAACCATTCCACAACCTAGAAGTTCTATCCATCCACTACCTTTACAAACCTTGCAGCCTTCTCCACTACACACAAAGCAAGTAGCGTCCATCTCTGCAGAAGGTTCTGTAAATGGAAAATGATGTGGTCTAAACTTCATTTCCATTTTTTCTCCAAACATCTTTTTCGTAAATAACTCTAAGGTCCCTTTTAAATCCGCAAAGGTAATTCCCTTATCTACCACTAGTCCTTCGATTTGATAAAAAATTGGTGAATGAGTAGCATCTGCTGCATCTGAACGGTAAACTTTACCTGGCGAAATCATTTTTATAGGCGGTTTTTGAACCTCCATAGTTCTTATTTGCACTGGTGAAGTTTGAGTCCTTAGAACTACACTATCATTTATATAAAAAGTATCTTGTTCCCCTCTTGCAGGATGATTCTTAGGTATATTTAAAGCCTCAAAATTATAATAATCTCTCTCTACCTCAGGACCTTCTTCAATGGCGAAGCCCATAGATAAAAATATTTCATTAACTTTCTCCAGGGTTAAATCCAATGGATGCCTTCTGCCTATTGTTTGCTTTTTTCCTGGCATAGATATATCTATAACTTCACTCTTTAACCTTGCTTCTTTTTCATTGTTTTTTAATAGATCTGAAGCTTTAGTTATAAGCGCTTC
>CALJTN010000211.1 GCA_937976175.1 uncultured Clostridiaceae bacterium
TGTTGAAGAATACAAAATGCTAAAAGATGCAGATATAGGGACTTATATATTATTCCAAGAAACCTACCATAAAGAAACTTATGAAAAAGTTCATCCAAAGGGGCCAAAACATAATTATAACTGGCATACAACAGCCATGCATAGAGCAAGAGAAGCAGGAATAGATGATGTAGGTGTTGGAGTTCTGTATGGTCTATATGAATATAAATACGATACCATAGCAATGCTCATGCATGCAGAGCACTTAGAGGAGACTACAGGTGTAGGACCTCATACTGTATCGGTGCCACGATTAAGAGCTGCAGAGAATGTAAGCCTTAAAAATTATCCTCATTTAGTAAAAGACGAGGAATTTAAAAAATTGGTGGCAGTTTTAAGACTTGCTGTTCCTTACGCAGGAATGATTTTATCAACAAGGGAGGATACAAAGTTTAGAGAGGAAGTTTTAGCACTAGGTGTATCTCAAGTTAGTGCAGGATCTTGTACTGGAGTTGGAGGCTATGCTAACGAACATAGTGACCATAAGAGTGATGAAAAACCACAATTTGAGGTTGGAGACCATAGATCACCTAAAGAGATTATAGGAAGCCTATGTGCAGGTGGATATATTCCAAGTTATTGTACTGCTTGTTATAGAGAGGGAAGAACTGGAGATAGGTTCATGAGACTTGCTAAAACAGGGCAGATACACAATGTTTGTCAACCTAACGCTCTTCTTACATTAAAGGAATTTATAATGGATTATGGTGATGAAAATATTAAAGAACTAGCAGAAGAGACTATAAGAAAAGGACTAGAAGAGATACCAAATGAAAAGGCTAGAGAGGCAACTAAGGAGAAATTAGACAGAATCGAAAAAGGCGAGAGAGATTTAAGATTCTAGTAACAAGAGGAGTGATTGAGTATGCATCAAACACCAAACGCTAATAGGTTACATATAGCTATATTTGGCAAACGAAATGTTGGGAAATCAAGCTTGATAAATGCACTTACGTCGCAGGATATTGCTTTAGTGTCGGATTTAGCGGGGACTACTACAGACCCAGTTTATAAGGCTATGGAGCTACTTCCTATTGGGCCAGTAGTTATTATAGATACGGCAGGGCTTGATGATGAAGGTGAGATTGGGGAGCTTAGAGTAAAGAAAACTAAAGAGGTTATGGATAAAACTGATTTAGCTCTTTTAGTTATTGACGGTGGTGATAAAGATTTATTACTTGAGAAAGAATGGTATGAAGACTTAAGGATAAGAAAAATCCCTGTGGTTGGAGTTATTAATAAGATTGACGTAAATGAAGTATCTTTAGAAGATCTCCAAAAGGTTATAGATATAGCTTTTGTTAAGGTTAGTGCTAAGGATAAGTTAAATATTGATGGATTAAAAAGAGCAATTATGGCCACTGCACCAGAGGATTTTGAAAAAAGTACAATTGTTGGTGATATAGTAAAACCAAAGGCAAGAGTTCTGGTTGTAGCACCACAAGATATTCAAGCACCAAAGGGGAGATTAATACTTCCACAGGTCCAAATAATAAGAGATCTTCTTGATAATGATGCCATGGCATTAGTGGTAAAGGATAGTGAGCTTCAGGATATTTTAGCTTCACTTAAGGATAAACCTGATTTAGTGATCACAGATTCTCAGGTGTTTAAGAAAGTAAACGCTATAATACCAAAGGATGTACCGCTTACCTCTTTTTCTATCCTTATGGCTAGGTATAAAGGAGATTTAAACAGTTTAGTTAGTGGTGCAAGAGCTATAGATACGCTTAAAGTAGGAGATAAGGTGCTTATAGCAGAAGCTTGTACACATCATCCTCTAGAAGGGGATATAGGAAGAGAAAAACTGCCAGTTTGGCTTCAAGAAAAAGTAGGTGGAAAACTAGACATAACAGTCTGTGCGGGAAGTAGCTTCCCAGAGGATTTAAGTGGATATAAGCTAATAGTTCACTGTGGAGCCTGTATGTTTAATAGACAGCAGTTAATGTCAAGAATAAAAAAGGCTAACATAGATCAGTTACCTATTACTAACTTTGGCATAGCTATAGCGCATATAAATGGTATATTAGATAGAGTACTTAGTGCTTTTAAAGAGTATCCTATAAGATAGTACTAAGCTATGAAATAAATTTCTATCCACAACTAAGGCGAGTTTAAAAGCTTGAGTTGTGGATATTTTTTTAGAAAAGCATTGTTAAAAAAAAATCAAAGTATCTATATTAATTTTAAGATATTTGGTGTAAAATTTAATTATAGATATTTTAATCTAAAGCAAATTATAAATAAAAATAGGGGTAGATTAACTTGAAGGGATGATAACAATGATAACTATTAGTGTGTGTGTGGGGAGTGCTTGTCATTTAAAAGGATCTTATAAAGTGATACAAGAGTTACAAAGGTTAATTAAAGAAAATAAGCTTGAACATATGGTGGAAATCAAAGGGGCATTTTGTATTGGCAGATGCACAGAAGCTGTTTCCGTAACTGTGAATGATGAAGGAACATTCTCATTAAATGAGAATAATATAGAGTCATTCTTTCAGGAAACTATAATGAGAGGTATAGCAAATGAGTAATATAAATTTTTCTAAAGCCGATTGTAAAAACTGTTACAAATGTCTTCGTTCATGTCCTGTAAAGGCAATAAAGTTTGAAAATGAACAAGCTACAATAGATGAGGTAAGATGTATAGAATGTGGACACTGTCTTACTATATGTCCACAAAATGCTAGAGAAATTAAGAGCGATTTGGATACTGTTAAAAAAGCTATAAATTCCGGTAAAAAAGTTATAGCAAGTTTAGCACCCTCCTTTGCAGGTTTTTTTGATGTACAGAAAGGTAAAGTAGTGTCAGCCTTAAAGAAGCTAGGTTTTAGTATAGTAGAAGAAACGGCAGTAGGGGCAGAGATAGTATCTGAATTATATAATGAGTATATTAAAGAAAATAAGCGAGATGCTTATATAACCACATCATGTCCATCAGCTAACTACTTAGTAGAAAAATACTTTAAAGAAATTATTCCATATTTGATTCCTAAAGTTTCCCCAATGATAGCACATGGGAAGTTACTAAAGGATAAATTTGGACAAGATGCCTTTGTTGTATTTATAGGACCCTGTCTTGCAAAAAAATCTGAGTTTGATAGCTTTTCAAAAGAGAACATAATTGATGCAGTATTAACCTTTGATGAATTAAACTGCTGGATTTCAGAGCTTCACATAGAAATAAGTGATTTAGAGGAAGAAAAGTTTAATTCAAGCCCTTATAGTAAAGGCCAGGGCTTTCCTCTTGGTGGAGGAATTATTGAAGCTATGGGAGAGGAACTACAAGAAAGCAAACTTACAGTTATTGCTGTCAGTGGAATGGAAGAATGTATAGACGTGTTTAATAGCATTCAAAGTGGTGACTTAAAAGGGGTATTAATTGAGGCTAGTGCTTGCAAGGGAAGCTGCATTGGTGGACCAGTTATGATTAAGAATGGTGAAAATTATTATACCAAGTTAAGAAAAGTTAGAAATTACATTAATAGTCGTAAAAACTACAATGAGCCAGTAAATACAGAAGTGCCTAAAGATATAAATTTTAATAGAGAATTTACTGAAAAGCTTGTTAGGAAGGTCATAGCTACAGAAAAGGAAATTACAGCTATTATGAAGAAAATGGGCAAATACGAACTTAAAGATGAGCTGAATTGTGGTGTATGTGGATACAATACCTGCAGGACAAAGGCGCAGGCTGTGTTTGAAGGCATGGCAGAAACAAATATGTGCCTTCATTACATGAGAACTAAGGCAGAAAGTCTTGCTAATGAAATAGTTGAGAGCACTGCTAGTAGTGTTATTTTATTGGATGGAGAAATGAATGTAAGAGAGATAAATCCAGCTGCCCAGTCTATATTTAAAATACAATCTCAAAACATTCTAGGAAAACCTATATCCCTACTTATTGATGACGAGGATTTCAAAAAGGTAAGGGAATCTGGAGAAAGTATAATAGGTAAAAAAGTCGCTTATCCAAATTATGGCGTAGTATTTATAGAGAATATAGTATATCTTCCGAAACAGGATATGGTACTGGCAAGTATGATTAATATTATAGGTGAAGAGAAAAACAAAAAAGAATTAATGAAAGTTAAAGAAAATACCCTAAATGCTGCTCAAGAGGTTATAGAAAAGCAAATGAGGGTTGCTCAGGAAATAGCAAGTCTACTGGGTGAAACCACTGCAGAAACAAAGATTATTTTAACAAAGCTCAAGAAAATAGTAGCAGGAGAAGATGGTGAGTAAAATGAGTTTATTTATTGATGTAGCGTATGATAGCTTAATAAAAAAAGATGAGGAACTTTGTGGTGATAGGGTAGACATAATAAGACTTGAAGACAGCACTATAATTGTTATGGCAGATGGGCTAGGTAGTGGGGTCAAAGCGAACATACTAGCATCCCTTACGGCTAAGATTGCCAGTACTATGCTTAAAGAAGGCGCAGACATCTATGAAACTGTAGATACTATAGTAAATACCTTGCCAGTATGTAAGGTTAGGAGCATTGCCTATTGTACCTTTACATTGATGAAGATTTATAATGATGGGAGGGTATATATTGCAGAGTATGATAACCCCCCTTTCTTCTTAATAAGAAACAATAAGGGTATTGAAATGAGTAAAAAAGAAAGTATTATTAATGAAAAAAAAGTAGTAGAGTGTCAGTTTACACTGCAAGAGGGTGATGTGCTTACAGTAGTCAGTGATGGTTGTATTCATGCTGGTATTGGAAATATATTAAATTTAGGTTGGAGCTGGAATAATGTACAAAACTACTTAAGTCGGAATATACAATGTAGGCGAAGTGCAAAAAACATTACGAAGGATCTAATTCAGGTATGTTGGGATTTATATGGAGGTAAACCTGGAGACGATACTACAGTGGTGTGTGTAAAAGCTCGGAAACCAGAATATATTGATTTATTTACTGGACCACCTAAGGACGCGCAAAACGATAGCTATGTTATTAAAGAGTTTATGAAGGGCTCTGGAAAAAAGATAATTTGTGGAGGAACAACTTCTAATATTGCAAGGCGAGAACTAGGCCGAGAGCTTAAAGTTAACCTAGACTTTTTCGATAAAGATGTACCACCTACGGCAACTATGGAGGGAATAGATTTAGTAACTGAGGGGGTTCTAACCTTAAGCAAGGCAATAGAAAAATTAAGTAATTATGAAACAGGTTTCTTAAAACACGAGCATTCCTGCGATTTAGAAGGTAAGGATGGAGCTAGTAGACTTGTTAAAATGTTAATAGATGAGTGTACTCATTTTAATTTATGGGTAGGAAAGGCAATAAATCCAGCACATCAAAATCCCAATTTCCCACTAGATCTAAGCATTAAGTTAAAGCTTGTGGACCAACTAGTAGAGTATATGAAGAAATTGGGCAAATATGTTAATGTAACTTATTTATAAAAAAACAGCAGTAGGTAGATTTTATATACCTGCTGCTGTTTTTGTTTACTCTTACTTACGTTTTACGTAATGTGTATGAAGAAGTTCATGAGCTTTTTCACCGTATGGCTCTCCAAGGAATTCTTCGTATATTTTTTTGATGTATGGATTATCATGAGATTTTCTTAAAGTTTTGTTTTTATCTTCACCATATAAAACAGACATTCTCTTTGTTAATATGTCTTCATAATCATTTGAGTATGGTTGCCCACCACCATTAATACATCCACCAGGGCAAGCCATGATTTCAATTAGGTGATAGTCTGCTTCGCCAGCTCTAATAGCTTCTAATAATTTACGAGCATTTCCAAGTCCACTAGCTATAGCAACTTTAACATCAAGGTCGTTAATTTTTACAGAAGCTTCTTTTATGCCTTCCATACCTCTTACTGCTTCAAAATCTACATTTTCAAGTGTTTCATTTGTTAACCATTCATAAGCAGTACGCAGAGCTGCTTCCATAACTCCACCAGATGTACCGAATATAACTCCAGCACCAGTAGATTCTCCTAGTGGATTATCGAAATCTTCTTCTGGTAATGAATTAAAATCAATTCCAGCTTCTTTTATCATTTTAGCTAGTTCTCTTGTACTTATAACTATATCAACATCTGGTACTCCATTTGTAGACATTTCAGGTCTAGCAGCCTCATATTTCTTTGCAAGACAAGGCATTACAGATACAACTGTCATATTTTCAGGAGTAACATTCATTTTCTCTGCTAGGTATGTTTTAGCAACAGCACCCCACATTTGTTGTGGTGATTTACAAGTTGATGGAATATCTAATAAATCATGGAACTGATGCTCAAAGAATTTAACCCAACCAGGACAACAGCTTGTAAGCATTGGAAGCTTTCCACCATGTTGTAGTCTATGAGCAAATTCACTAGCCTCTTCCATTATTGTTAAGTCAGCTGCAAAATCAGTATCAAACACTTTAGTAAAACCTAAAGCTCTTAGTGCAGCAACCATTTTCCCAGTAACAGATGTGCCATGCTCAAGTCCAAATTCTTCACCTAGAGCTGCTCTAACCGCAGGAGCAGTTTGAACAACAACAACTTTATCTTCTTGGTCAAGTGCGTTCCAGACCTTAGAGGTGTTATTAACTTCAGTTAATGCACCAGTTGGGCATACAGCAACACATTGTCCGCAGAAAGTACAAGCTGTTTCTCCCATAGGTAATCCGAAAGCAGGAGATACAACAGTATCAAAACCTCTGCTTACACCAGATAAAACTCCAACAGTTTGAATTTCATTACAGGCAGTTTCACAACGTCTGCATAAGATGCATTTATCTAAATCTCTAACAATAGAACTACTTGAATTGTCTACAGGGTAAGTTGACATTTCACCTTTATAGCGAATTTCACGGATACCAAGTTCCGCAGCTAATCTTTGTAATTCACACATAGTATTTTTTTCACATAACAAACAGTCTTGTGGATGGTCAGATAGAATTAGCTCAAGCACAGTTCTACGTGCTTTAATAGATCTAATTGAATTTGTCTTAATAACCATTCCATCCGTAGCAGGAGTACAACAGGCAGGGGCTAAGTTTCTACGCCCTATAACTTCAACCACACACACTCTACAAGAACCTGGATGATTTGTAGTTTTTCCATCATGCATATTTAAGTGACATAACGTAGGAATATCTATATTTAACATTCTAGCAGCTTGTAGAATAGTTGTGCCTTGTTCTACTTGAATTTCTTTTTCATTTATAGTAAGAGTAATTAAACTCACAGCGTGCACCTCTTTCTTATATTTTTATATTTGAAAAACTCAATGTCATATTACTTTGTTATAATTGCATTAACTGGGCATGCAGTTTGACACGCACCACACTTAATACATACAGCTTGGTCAATAACATGTAATGTTTTAACTTTTCCACTAATGCAGTTAACAGGACATTTTCTTGCACATTTTGTACATCCAATACATTTATCAGTGATATCGTATCTTAGTAAGTCCTTACATACTCCAGCAGGGCAAGTTTTTTCATATACGTGGGCTTCATATTCGCTCTTGAAATACTTCATAGTACTTAATACTGGATTTGGAGCAGTTTGTCCAAGGCCACATAGTGAAGTATCTTTAATTGTATTTGCAAGAGATTCTAACTTATGAAGATCTTCCTTCGTTCCTTTTCCTTCTGAAATCTTTTCAAGCATTTCAAGAAGACGTTTATTTCCTACTCTACAAGGAGTACATTTACCACAAGACTCTTCTACAGTAAATTCTAAGTAGAATTTAGCTATATCAACCATGCAGTTATCTTCATCCATAACTATCATACCACCAGAACCCATCATAGATCCTATAGCGCCAAGTGATTCATAGTCAATTGGAGTATCTAAGAATTCTGCTGTAATACATCCACCAGATGGACCTCCTGTTTGAACAGCTTTAAATTCACGGCCGTTCTTAATTCCGCCACCAATATCATATATGATTTCTCTTAGTGTAGTACCCATTGGAACTTCAACTAGTCCAACGTTATTGATCTTACCAGCAAGAGCGAAAACTTTTGTGCCTTTAGAGGTTGCTGTTCCTATAGAACTATACCACTCAGCCCCTTTGTTAATGATAGCTGGGATATTTGCAAGAGTTTCAACGTTATTAACACAAGTTGGTTTATTCCATAATCCACATTCAGCTGGGAATGGTGGTTTGTTAGTTGGTTCTCCACGTTCACCTTCAATAGAGTGAATTAATGCAGTTTCTTCTCCGCATACAAACGCACCAGCACCATACTTAATTTCTATATCAAAGCTAAAATCAGTTCCTAAAATATTTTTTCCAAGAAGTCCACACTCTCTAGCCTCAGCTATAGCTATTCTTAATCTGCTAATTGCAAGAGGATACTCTGCTCTAATGTAAATACAACCAATTGAAGCACCAATACAATAGCCTGCTATAGCCATAGCCTCTAGAACACTATGAGGGTCTCCTTCAAGAATAGAACGGTCCATGAAAGCACCTGGGTCTCCTTCATCAGCATTACAAATTATATATTTTTGATCAGCAGCGTACATTTTAGCAAAAGCCCATTTCTTACCTGTTGGGAAGCCACCGCCACCTCTGCCTCGAAGTCCTGAATCTGTTATTAATTTTATAAGATCATCCTCAGACATTCCTGTAAGTACTTTACCCAGTGCCAAGTAACCATCTTCAGCTATATACTCTTTTATATCTTCAGGATTAATAAGTCCACAGTTTCTAAGAGCAATTCTTACTTGCTTCTTATAAAAAGACATATCTTCCTGTTTTTTTACTTTTACTTTTACGCTTGGTTCTTCAAATAGAAGTCTATCAATAGTTTGACCCTTTAGTAAATGTTCTTTAACTATTTCCTCTGCGTCAGAAGGTTTAACATTAACGTAAAATACGTTGTCAGGAGAAACCTTAACGATTGGACCTTTTTCACAGAATCCGAAACAACCAGTTATATCAACAGTTACTTCATCAGCAAGGCCAGCAGCTTGGATTTCTTTTCTTAAGTTTTCTAATATTTCCTCGCTTTTAGCTGACATACAACCTGTACCACCACAAATAGATAAATATCTAGAACATCTGCTACCTTCAGAAGCTTGTTCAAGGTCTTCGTTTACTTTTCTCAGTTCTAGTAGTTTATTATATCTATTTTGCATACTTTTAAGTTCATCAAAAGAATTAATTTTGTTCAATGTACTTCCCCTCCTATTCAGCGTTATCGCTTACAGCGTACTCAGCTAGTATTTTGTCAACTTGGTCTACTGTAACATGTCCATAAACTTTATCGTTTATAGTTACTACAGGTGCAAGACCACAAGCACCTACACATCTTAAAGAGCCTACTGTAAACTTGCCATCACCAGTAGTTTCACCAGTTTTGACGCTTAGTTTCTTCTCGAATTCTTTAAGCACGTCTCCAGCACCTCTAACAAAACAAGCTGTTCCCATACAGACATTTATTACATATTCCCCTCGTGGTTCAATAGTGAAGTAAGAGTAAAACGTTACAACACCGTAAACTTTGGAAACTGGAATATTTAATTTTTCTGCTACAAAAGCTTGTACCTCTTGAGGTAAGTAGCCAAATAAACCTTGTGCTTTGTGAAGCACTTCGATAAGAGCACCTTCTTTATTTGGAAGGTCATTAACAAACTCTTCTAAAATCTTGAAACTTTCTACATTTAAACAATTAGAACACACTAAAAAATACCTCCTTTAAAATCTATGATTACATATAGACAGATTATAAATTTACAATCATTTGCCTATATAATTAGAAGCCTTATACAAAAATATTGTGAAAAATTAATCTTTAACAAATAATATTAACATATTTGTTTTTTCTAGAAAATATATACTAAAGATGGGAGAAATTCAATCGATATACATAAAGGTGAAAGAATTACATTAATACATATTCCAAATTGCTTTTTATAATTCATATTTGAATATAAATTATAAGTATAACTCATCACATATAGTATAATGGTATTTATATAAAAAATCTACTAAATAATAAGATAATTTTCATTATTGCAAATAGAAAGAAAATAATTCTGAAATCCTGAAATAA
>CALJTN010000212.1 GCA_937976175.1 uncultured Clostridiaceae bacterium
GTCGAAGGCTTGTATCGGAAAAGAGTATCATGAACAATTAAGGGTCTATTAAAAGCAGTATGAAATATTAATTGAGAATTAATGGGATATATTTATTAGTAAAAAATATTAAATAAAGAAAAATATCAACTTTAGCAATTATTTTGTAAAAAAAAAGAAAATTTATTCTAAAAACAATTATTACAACCTAATGTAGGTTATATAAGATTACTCATGCTAATGGATGATTTGTAGTTCACCTAATTTATAAAATAATTTCTGAAATTAATGTTAAAATAGATGAAAAAAATAAAATAAGAAATTAGAATTAAAAACTGGAAGAAGAAATTCAAATGGGTTATTCCACACAAACATCAACAAGTTATGCACAGAGGGTAAAGGGTTATGTGGATAAAAAACTTGTCAAAATTACTTTTAATATGCAGGAAGCTTTAAATAGTGGAGTTCTATATAAGTTGAATTGTCCACAGGTTCTGTTGATTAAATGTTAAAAACTGTGGACAACTTTGATATAATGTTTAAAAACTCACTATTTAAAACATTAACTGTTAACTAAATTAATTAAAAAAGAGAATTTTGTAAAAAGATGAAACTTATACTTTGGAATTCCAAAGTATAAGTTGTTAACACTATATGCTTAAACTAGTAATGTGCATTATAGCATTACTTATTATCTTAAAAAGAAAATTACATGTATTTTTTTAACTCTACGCTTAAATCTAAGTTAGCAAGACTAGCTATTTCAGTATTTAATTCATTATCAAAGTTTAATTCTGTCAAACCTGCAATAAAGCACTCTTTTTTTTCTATACTTTCCTCTATAGCTGATAGTGGTATAGAATTATTTGTAGTTGATATATTGCCAATGATTTCGTTTATCTTTTTATGGGCTTCAGCAGCATTATACCTTGCAAGTGCTTCATTTCTGTATATTTTTGTCTCGTATATACTTCGTTCAAGTTCCCGTAGTTTTAATTTCAGAGCTTCCCCTTTTGCATTTGCAGTTTCATAACTTGTGGTTAATGAAGCAAAGTATTTATCATTATCTAATTTCTTTTGAAGGATTTTTTTAGCTAAAGCTTCATTACCTTTATTTAATGCAAGTTTAATTGTTTCAATGTACTCATCAGATTCTTTAGATAAGCTTTCTAGCCTTCTCTCGATTTCATGGATATTACCTAAAATTTTAGCAGATGAAAGTCTAGCCTCGTTTAAAGTATGCTCCATGTCTCTTATTTTTTGATCAAGCAACTCTAAAGGATTCTCAAGTTCATCTAAAGTGCTATTCATTTTACATTTTAAAAGATAGGATATTCTATTAAATATTCTCATAGCAACCTCCTCGGTTATTGAATTTTATTAGTATTATTATGATGAAATACTTCTTGTGATATACTATAACTTACAAATACATTTCATCGAAAAGTAATATAAAAAATAACTTGTAATAGGTTTATATATACCTTATAATGTAGATATGATTAAATTTACATATAAAAGATTAGAAAATATGGTTTATTTAAGAAATTAATTTTTGGAGGTTATAAGCAGTGGATAAAGCTAAATTTGCTCTAGAAAATATTAGTTTATTATCAAAAGAAATATCAGAGAATAGTATAATTCCTTACGAAGAGTTACCGCAGTATGATTTATTTTTATCTCAAGTTATTGATTACTTAAATGATAGATTTGATGCTGATAACTACACTAATAATATAGTACAGAATTATATAAAAAGCGAAGTTATATCGAAGCCGGAAGATGGAAAAAAGAGAGGCTATACAAAGTTACATCTTGCTCAGTTAGTATTGCTTAGCTACATGAGGCCTATACTTACATCAGAAGAGATTAAAAAAGTTTTCAGACTAGCATTTAATGAGATAAACGACAGAAGTGATGATATTATTTCATGGGAGAATGCTTATAAAATTTTCTCTGATATACAAAAAGAAAGCTTTGATGGTTTTGCAAAAAAAGAATTTTGTGATAAAGCAACGCTACAAAAAATAATTAATACTTTAGAGTTAAAGGAAAGTGACGAAGAAAGAATTTCAGTGTTTTTAGTAGTAATGACATTAGTGTCACAAGCTAGTGCAATAAAAAAGTTAGTGCAAAAAATTGTAGATGATTACGAAAACTAAGAAATAAAAGATCCTATGAAAAAGGGATCTTTTATTTTTTTGTATATAAAGAAGCTGTAAGATGTTTACAAGGAATAAAATTATGTATTTATCAAAAGATAAGTAATAATTATTGCTTTAGGAGATGATTATATGAAAGAGATATTTGTTAAAGACATTAAAATTAATAAAGTAGTTGAAATAAGCCTTATGATGAAGAAAAAACTATATCAAGATGGGGATAATACTATTGCTTATATAGGAGATAAAACAGGGGATATAAAGGCCACTATAGAAGATAAAGAAAATTTATTACTTGTAGGCGATGTAATTATGGTAAAAGGAACATTAGATAACAGCAATCTTTTTTTAATAAGCAATTACAAAAAGCAGAGAAAAATTCAAATTCAAGATTACCTGCCTTCGGTAAATAAGCCAATAGAAGATATTATAAATGAGTTGGAAGAAATATCAAGGACTGAATTTCTAAGCATAGAAACCAAGACATTGAACGAATACTTTTTTTCTAATGCGGAGTTTTTGGAGAAGTTTTCTATGGGCATAGGGGGGCTCATTCAACATCATGCATACTTAGGAGGACTTGCAGAGCACACTTTAAACGTAACTTACTTAGCTAGGGCTCTAGCATATAGATACGACTGTAGAAATAAGGACATAGCCATCTTAGCTGCAAAGCTACATGATATAGGAAAGGTCTACGAATATTCTGTAATGGGACCTTTTTCTGTAACGATGAGGGGCGAGATGGAGGGTCACATTGTTATTGGAGTTAGTATGATTGAGGAAGCTTTTAAAGCTGGAGGAGCAATATATAGTGAAGAATTTAAGAATAGGATAAAGGGCTGTCTGGTTCAACACCACGGAAAATTAGAATTTGGTTCTCCAAAGTCTCCAAATACTGAAGAAGCATTTATAGTTCATTATGCAGATTATGTAGATGCTGTAATGAATAAGATAGGTAAAGTAAAAGATACTACTGAAGTTGGAACTTGGTCAGAGTATGATAGAAAGATAGGAACAAGATTGTTTGTATAAAGTTAATTTTAGCAGCGTTACTTAACTGTACATTACTCTATAATGTGATATAAAATTATAATATATAATTATAGTGAAAAATAAGAATTCTCACATATAATTATATATTATAATGGTTTTACTAGGTTTTACTATTTACAAGAATTATTTGAATTAGTTGAAGTTAAAACTTTAAAGGATTCTCCAAATACACTTTTAGTATAAATGATTTTTGAATCTTCAAAAACAAAGGAAGATTCCTCGTCAACTATAAAATTTACTCCATTTACAGATTCTAAAATATCATCTTCTTGTTGTTCATCCAGAACAACACCTAATATTGGGCCACCTCAACCAAAACCCTTTATAAGTAATCTAACTGAGGATTTACCTTTTTCTTTGAGTTGTTTCTTTAAAGCGTTTTCAGTAGTTTCATCAAAAGAAATATTCATACATAACCCTCCTACTACCCACCCGGGGTACAATATTATATTGTCATTATATGTGCTTAATACTATTATGTCAAATAAATTATAAAAAAATAAAAAAATTTTTATGCCATTTATTCATTAAATGTATATATTTATACATTTAATATATAGTTTGACTTAATAACTAATAAGTTTATAAAGAATTTTAATAAATTAACGCAAAAACAGAAGAATACTTATGCAAATAGTATTAAATTGCAATGGTTGACAAGTATTGCATAAGAGGATAGTATGAAAATGCGGATAATTTAAAATATTGTAAAAATTAAAAAAATAATACTTTGGAGGTTTAATGATGAAAATAGTATTAGCATTGGGTGGAAATGCACTTCAATCAGATCCTAAAGATAAAAGTACAGAGGCACAACTTAAAACTTGTAAGGAAACAGCTAAATCAATAGTTGATCTCATAGAAGAAGGGCATACAATATCAGTAGTACATGGCAATGGACCTCAAGTAGGCCAAATTGTTGCAGCGGTAGAAGCAGCTCAAAAGATTGATGAGGGAAATGTATTATTTCCATTTGATGTTTGTGGAGCTTTTTCACAAGGATATATAGGATATCATCTTCAAAATGCTATAGGGGAAGAATTAAGAAATAGAAGCATAGATAAAACTGTAGGAACTATAGTGACACAAGTAGTAGTTGATAAGGATGACCAAGGTTTTCAAAACCCTACTAAACCAATAGGTTCTTTTTATACAAAAGAGGAAGCTATAAAGCTTGAAAAAGAACATGGTTATATAATGAAGGAAGATGCGGGTAGAGGATACAGAAGAGTTGTTGCGTCTCCAAAGCCTATGGATATCATTGAAAAGGATTTCATAAAAGAATTAGTAGATATGGGCAATATAGTTATATCTTGCGGTGGTGGGGGTATACCTGTTATTCGTGAGAATGGAATGGTTAAAGGAGTTGCAGCGGTTATAGATAAAGACTTCGCGGCTGAAAAACTTGCTGAAATACTAGATGCTGATGTTCTTCTAATACTAACAGGGGTAGATAGAGTTTGTGTGAATTTTAATAAGCCAAATCAAAAAGAACTTGTACAAATTACTCTTGATGAAGTTAATAATTATATTGCTGAAGAACAGTTCGCTCCAGGTAGTATGCTTCCAAAGGTTGAGGCTTGTAAGAAATTCATAATGAATAATAAAGACAAAACAGCCATTATAGCATCTTTGTCAAAAGCTAAAGAAGCATTAAAAGGTATGTCAGGCACAAAAATTATATATTAATTATTTTAAATAGGAGGGCAAAAGGAGATGGATAAGAGAAAGATTAATGTTTATTCAGAAATAGGCACTTTAAAGACCGTTCTTATACATAGACCTGGAGAAGAGATTGAAAATCTTATACCGGAATATTTAGAAAGACTCTTATTTGATGATATTCCATTTTTAAAGGTAGCCCGTCAAGAACATGATAATTTTGCTAGAATACTACAAGAAAATGGCGTTGAGACGTTGTATCTAGAAGATTTAGCTGCAGAAGCAGTAAGGGAGTCATCAATTAAAGAATTATTCTTGAGTGAAGTTATAGATGAATGTGGTATAAATGATACTCAAATCATAACATCTTTAAAAGATTATTTATATTCTATGCCAGAAAGAAAAATGATAGATAAAGTTATGGCAGGAATAAGAAAAAAAGAAATAGAGGTTAAGGAACAATACGATGAATATCCATTTATAATGGATCCTATGCCAAATCTATATTTTACACGTGATCCCTTTGCATGTATAGGCAATGGAATAAGTTTAAACTCTATGAAAACAAAAACTAGAAGAAGAGAAACGATATTTGGTAAGTACATTTTTAAGTATCACCCAGAATTAAAGGATTCAGGCATTAAATTGTGGTATGACAGAAATGAAATATATAATATTGAGGGTGGAGACGAACTAATTTTATCAGAAGAAGTTATTGCAATTGGTCATAGTGAAAGAACTGATAAAGAGGCAATTATAAGTATGGCTAAAAATATATTTGAAAGGGGCGAGAATTTTAAAACAATTTTAATTTTTGATATCCCTAAGGCTAGAGCATCTATGCATCTAGATACTGTATTTACAATGATTGACTATGATAAGTTTACTGTGCACCCAGGAATAGAAGATACATTAAAGGTTACAGCAATAACTTACGATTATAAGAATAAAACATTAGTATTTAAACAAGAAGAAGGAAGTTTAGAAAAGATACTTTCTAAGTATTTGAAGAAAGATATTGCCTTAATACGTTGTGGTGGTGGGGATAAGGTTATATCAGGAAGAGAACAATGGAATGATGGGTCAAATACTTTAGCTATATCTCCAGGCACCGTAATAACTTATGAGAGAAATTATGTTACTAATGAAATTTTAGATAAAAATAACATAAAGGTTCTTCAAATGCCTTCAGGTGAACTATCAAGAGGTAGAGGTGGCCCAAGATGTATGTCTATGCCATTCTATAGAGAAAATTTAATATAATTAAAAGTAAAGATAAGAGAGGGGAAATTATTATGTTTAACTTAAGAAATAGGAGTTTTTTAACATTAATGGACTTTTCACCAAAAGAGATTAATTACTTTCTTGATTTAGCTAGAGACTTAAAAAGAGCTAAATATGCAGGTACAGAAAGGCAAACATTAAAAGGTAAAAATATAGTGTTATTATTTGAAAAGGACTCAACTAGAACAAGATGCGCCTTTGAGGTTGCGGCACTTGACCAAGGTGCACATGTTACATACCTTGGACCAACAGGAAGCCAAATGGGCAAAAAAGAATCCATTGCAGATACTGCTAGGGTTCTAGGTAGAATGTACGATGGTATTGAGTATAGAGGATATGGTCAAGAGATAGTTGAAGAATTAGCACAATTTGCTGGAGTGCCAGTATGGAATGGGTTAACTAATGAAGACCATCCTACTCAAATCCTTGCTGACTTTTTAACAATAAAAGAGCATTTTACAAAACCACTAAACGAAATCAAATTTGTTTATGCTGGCGATGGAAGAAATAATATGGCAAACGCTCTTATGATAGGAGCTGCTAAGATGGGTATGGACTTTAGAATAGTTGCTCCGGCGTCATTATTTCCTGAAGATAAACTAGTTAGCAAATGCAGGGAAGTAGCTGAGGAGACAGGGGCGAAAATTACTATTACTGATGATGTAGCACAAGGTGTAAAGGATGCGGATGTTATATATACTGATGTTTGGGTATCAATGGGAGAAGCAGATGAGGTTTGGATGCAAAGAATTAATCTCTTAAAGCCATATCAAGTTAATCAGGAAATGATGAATTTAACTGGTAATAAAGATGCTAAGTTTATGCATTGCCTACCAGCATTCCATGATCTGAAAACTAAGGTTGGAAGAGATATATTTGAAAAGTTTGGAATGAATGGCATTGAAGTTACAGATGAAGTATTTGAAAGCTCAGCTTCAATAGTATTTGATGAAGCTGAAAATAGAATGCATACTATAAAGGCAGTTATGGTGGCAACATTAGGGAGTTAGCATAACATGAAATGATAAAAAACTTTCAGATTTATTCTGAAAGTTTTTTATTGCTTCATTAGAATGCTTTTTTAGATGTGCTATAAACAAAAATATGAAAGAATAAATTAAACAGAATAAGATTTTTAGCATAAATGTTAATATATCATAATATTTATTACCTTATAGTTAATAAATATTAAAGGGGTAGATATATATGCTAAATAAGGTACCAACCTTAATTTATGATCTCTGCGGAGAGAAAGTTGAAGTTATGAACTACACTAAAGTTTTTTTTGAACATAAACATGAAGAAGGATACGTGCTTCATGTAGAGCAAAATGATAGAATTACATCTATAAGCGAGTTTGACTTAGAAAAAAGAGAGGATAAGTATTATTGTACTAGAAAGCTATTTAGTTAACTAAGCTTTAAAATATAGATCCAACTTTTAACCTTATTAAATCATACAAGTTTTATAATTAATAAAATTTGTATGATTTTCTGTATTTGTAGTAAAGTAATACATTTGTAGTATAATTAAATAACCATAGATATATTTTAGCATAGGTATATTGGATATTCTCTATAAATCAAATGGGAAATTAATCGATAAATAGTGTGAAACATAAATAGGTAGTGAAGTTAATAGTTTATACACTATTAACTTTAAGAAATGGTTTATAATTATATGTAATTATATAAAATTATATAAAATTAATATGGTAATGTAACAAGATTTGAAATAGGTGTGTTTATATATTATAAGTAAGAGTGTAACTACAAATACAATAAATAGTACAGGAGGTATGGTATGCTAAACCGTCCGGAGAAAATAAGGGTTTTAGAAAATTTTAAGGGAGAAAATCAACCTATAGAAATAATAAATGAACTAAATGATGGACAATCTGGCGCAGCGGTATATACTGTAGAGTTTGGCGAATCACGTAAATTAGGAGTATTAAAGATCCAAGAATTAAATGAAAGTGGATTACATAATAAAGCATTTTTACAATCAAGAGAAAACTTTATTGAAGGATATATCCCTAAGATTATTGATGAAGTAGAAATTAAGTGTGAAAATAATTCAAGGAGATTTGGGGTTCTATATGAATTAGGTGGAGATAATGTATTAGGAATTAAAACCTTAAAATATTCACTAGAAAATGAATTAGCGTTAGTTAAGCAAACATCAGAACAAGTAGCTAAATTTTTGTATACTTGGAATAAACCCCATACATCAGAAATTGAATCTCCTATTGACATAGTAAAAACCTCCCTAGGTTATAGATTTATGGACGAAAAGCTTATAAAAGCCTTTGAAACTTTAACCATTGATGAAGATAAGAAATGGTTAGTTATTGACGGGGTCGATAAATTTTTTCCCAATCCATATAAATTCTTTACAGATGAAGAGGTATGGTGTGATAGTCATATAAAATATTTGCATTCATGCATACATGGTGATTTACATGGAGGAAATATAATTGTTTCAGTAAAGAAACCTTCTGTTATTGACTTTGGAACTTACCAAGTTCACAGTAATATTTTTTATGACACAAGATATCTAGAGCTACATTCTTTAATGGATTATTTAAAGTTTGATAACAATAAACAAAGAAAGTTTTGGATTAGTTTATGTGAGGAATTAACAAAAAATGTAAAGTATGTAGATATACCCGATGGAGATGGAGCTAGCATACTTAGAGATATAATACCGGAATTAAGACATGGTATAGATTACTTGCTGTCAGATTCTAGAAATAAGTTATATGAGCCATCCTTTTATTTAGCTGGAGTTGCTGCAGGATTAAACTTTATTCGTAAAACAAAAGATGAAAATAAAAGAATGGCAGCCATGATATATACAATGTATAACTTAAGAGCAGTTTTAAAACATGAGCTTATAGACTTATATAATCCTAGTCTATCCTCGAGCACTAGTGTTCAATGGTTTTTAGATGAAACCTCAATAAGTGAGTATTTAGATAAGGATTTAATATATAAAATCGATGAAAAGGCATATCATATTTCAGGTATAATTAAAAATAAGTCTATAGAACTTACGGTGGAGCCTATTATAAATTTGAATAGTGGTAAGGTTAAATCATTAGAGATATTGGTTAGAGATTCAAGGTTAGAATTTTTCCCGGATGAAATGTTTGAGAAAGCTAGAATCACAGGGAACCTAGAAAATCTTACTATGCTAGCTTGCGATAAACTAAGCAATTACTTAGATAAACTACAACCTTTTACTGAAGAGGGCTTGTTTTTCAAACTTCAGTCGGACACAACTCGACGTACTATTAAAAAAGTTATAAAAAAGCTGCAAGGTACAAACTTAGTTTTAGAAATTACTCAACGCATACCAAGAAGTGCATTCTGGCGTAATTTTGCTCATGAATTAAAATTTAAATTAGCTATGGATAACTTTGGCGAGGGTAATTCTAATATGGTGGAGCTAATAAAGATGAAGCCACATTTTATAAAAATTTCTCAGGAAATAGTTAGAGATATTCATAAAGATGAAATAAAATCATTGATGGTGGAGCATATGGTTAAAATGTCTATAAAAACGGGGATGAAAATTATAGCAGAGGGGATACGAACCTTAGATGAAAAAGTAAAATTAATAGAGCTGGGCGTTGAATATGGACAGGGTATACATTTTTCTTCTACTATGCTTATTGACCATGCAGATTATGAAATTTGGAAACAAGGATTTTAGAATTTTAATAAATATAGTTAAAGGACATTTCTTTTTACGAAATGTCCTTAGTTTTATAATTTACTAACCGTGCAAAAAATTATTTTAAAAGACATATTGCATTAGAAGAAATTCCTTCTTGGCGGCCAGTAAAACCAAGCCCTTCTTCTGTAGTAGCTTTAACATTAACTTTATCTATAGGTAATTGTAGCGCAGTTGCAATATTTTTTACCATATAGGGTATATACGGGGCCATTTTAGGCCTTTGTGCAATTATTGTAGCATCAATGTTTTCAATTACATAGTGATTGCTTCGTATCAAATCGCCTACGTGTTCAAGCAGAACAATGCTAGAGATGCCTTTATATTTAGTATCAGTATCGGGGAAGTGCTTTCCAATGTCACCAAGGGCAGCAGCCCCTAGAAGAGCATCCATAATAGCATGAAGGAGCACGTCTGCATCTGAATGTCCTAGCAATCCAGTTTCGTGAGGTATATTCACGCCACCAATTATTAAACTTCTATCTCTAACTAATTTATGAACATCATATCCCATTCCAATTCTCAAGCTAATTACCTCTTTTCAATTTAATTTATAAATACTTTAAATGTAAGGAAATGCAGTTGCAGGAACATACACATAATATAGCATTTCATAGCAAGGTAATCAACAAATTTTATTATGTTAATATAGTAGGCAGAGGTTCCTTCTAAGTAGTGGTTAAAATAAACTAAAAGTATATAAGAGTAGGTTTAGTTAGAATATTTTAATATGATATAATAATTAAACAACTTGGAAAAAATTATAAAATGGTGAGGTGGGAAGTGTGAAAAAAAGTTGGATTGGAATAGCTATGATGCTTATAGGAATAACCATAATTATTTCTGCTTTATCTATAAGATACGAGGTTAATAAAACACAAAAGCTTATGATTGAAGATTTTAAGAAAAACATTCAAAAGGTTCATGAGCAGTTAAGTATTAGCGAAGATATAAATATAATTGATAACAAGACTTTAGATAACAAAGCAGCATCAGCTAACTTAGCAGGGACCATTGGAATTATATCTATCCCTAAAATTGAACTAAATGTAGCACTTAGCGAGGGTATTGATGGGGAGACATTAAAATATGCAGTGGGTCATTTTACTGGAACACCTATGCCTGGAGATAAGGGAAATTTTTGTGTTGCAGGTCATAGGAGTTATACATATAATCAATACTTTAATAGATTAGATGAATTAAGTATGGGTGATAAGATAATAGTTACTACTATTGATGGGGAGTTTGAATATGAGGTTTATGAAAGTAGAGTGGTGAAACCAGAAGAGATATCTGTACTAGATAATACAAAAGATGCGGAAATAACATTAGTAACGTGCACTCCCATAAGGGTAGCTACTCACAGGCTTATAGTAAAAGGGAGAATGGTAGAGAAATAGTATTAAGTTATTAACATGTTATCAACAAAACTGTGGATAATGTGTATAACTTAATATAAGCAATTTGAAAAGTTTCACCTAAATTACATATAATTACATAAAAATTGTTATAAAAATTTATAATTGTTAGTAAAAAGCAGTGATTAACATCGATTCCACACATTATGCACAGAAACACTGTGGATAATGTGTATAAGTCTTATATAGTATATAATAATTTGTTAAAAGGCTACATAGTTTTAATATAGTTGTGGATTAGTGAATTTTAATGTGTATAATTTGTGAATCTAAAGGCACACAGATTTGTGTGCCTTTTTAACGATACTTCATAAGAAAAAATCCTTATTTATATAGGTGAAGAATTAATATAAGTTTATTATTTTGAGGCGTCTTCAGTTTTAATAGAATCAGAAATTAACTCGTTAATATTTAATAGTTCATTTTCAGTAAGATACCTCCACTTTCCAATAGGCAAATTATCTATAGAGACATTCATGATTCTAAGCCTCTCAAGGCGAACAACAGCATAACCTAAATATTCACACATTCTGCGTATTTGGCGATTAAGTCCTTCAGTTAGGATTATTTTAAAAACATATTTACTTTCTTTTTTAACAAAACATTTTTTAGTTATGGTTGAAAGTATAGGCACTCCATTTCCCATATTTCTAATGAAATCAGAGGATATGGGTTTATCTACAGTAACAAGATACTCTTTTTCATGATTATTACCTGAACGTAAAATTTTATTTACTATATCTCCATCGTTAGTTAGAAATATAAGACCTTGAGAAGGCTTATCAAGACGACCTATGGGGAAAATTCTTTTTGGAAAGTTGATAAAATCTATAATATTGCCCTTAACCTTATGCTCAGTAGTGCAGGTTATTCCAACAGGTTTATTGAAGGCTAAATAAACTAATTCTTCTTTATGCTTTAAGGGATTACCGTTTATTTTAATATAATCTGCTTCAGATACTTGAGTGCCCATTTCAGGGATTTTACCATTTACGGTGACCTTGCCTTGATCTATTAGTTTATCGGCTTCACGTCTAGAGCAAAATCCTGTGTCACTTATAAATTTATTTAATCTAGTTTTTGTAGCACTATTTTCATGGTGCTGAATAGTTTTTTTATGTTTTTCATTATGTATAGGTTTCATTTCACACCGTCCTTTGGAATTAAAAATACAATTAATATAAATAGATCATGTTATGTGGTAAAATAGTTACATAAGTGTAAACAATGGAATAATTGTTCAATAAACTGTTGATTATTCATTGTAGTATTTTATATAATTATATTAAATAATCATTCAAACATAAAGGGGAATGGTAAAATAATTAATTGCATTTTCAGTGAAGTTGTTAGCAGCTTAGTATGAAAGATGATTAAATAAAAAATTATAGGGGGAAAATGAATTATGGACAAAGTTTTTTTGAGAAAATTATATTTATTTATAGCAATTGTGGGTGGGTTATTTTTACTTATGCCCAGTAGTGCTATAGCCTCCACCAATACCATTCAAATGGAGCACAAGACAAATGTGCCAGTTGATAAAGTTTGGAAAATAAAGTTTAATCAATCATTAAGTGAGGTTAATCTTATTAAAGGTGTTGAGGTTTATGATACCTACGGAGTTAAAGCACAGACAAAGATATCCTATGACTCTGTAAATAATCAAATATTAGTACAACCACCGGCGTTAGGATATAAGTATTCACAAACCTATTCTTTACATATATATGAAACTATAAAGAGTTTAAATAATAATCCATTAAAGTCATATGTAAGTATGAATTTTACAACAGAGGCATTTAATCAAATACCAAAAATAAATACTATTGATATAGATCATTTACCCTTAGTGGAAGGTGATAGTGCAAGATTCTACATTGCTTCAAAAGAAAGTAATAAGGTTCAATATAGAGTATATTTAACAAATCAACAGTTAAATACAACTAAGGAGCTAACAAAGGGGTATTCAGCAGTTATGGAGGGGACAAGTCCTTTTTATATCGATAGCAGTGAAGCTTTTAATAGTGGAGGATATGGATTAAAGGTTTATGTTAAAAGAGCTAATGTAGATGGGATAAAAAGTGATAATAATACTGATTATGATGATTTTAAAGTTTTTGAATTTCAATGCTTAACTAAAACTGGTTCAAGTGAAAATTATTCAGATAAGAACATTATAACAGATGCCACTAGGTATAAAATCGGACAAGCTATTAATATAAATCAAGGCGGAACACAAGCAACTTCGTCTACAAGTACATTAAAGGCTTATAAATTACTGAGCGAGGGGCAGCCACAAGATTTGACAAATAAGACAACTTGGACTCCAAGCGAAGTGGGAACGTATAAGTTAGAGGCTAATACTAAGTCTTTAAATGAAAGCACAGGAGAATATTTAATATCAACAAAAATTAAATATATTGAGATCTCTAATAAAGAATATATTTATCAGCAATATAATAGGACCTTAGATGAAATAGTAGATATTCAATTTAATTGTAGCACTAAACAACTTAATTATCTCTCATCAAAATATTTTTCGGTTGCATCAAAGCAAGATTTAAAGGAATATATAAATCCTAAGAAAATAGAAGAAGATGATAATGCCATATATCAATTTTTAACACTAAATTATATTGAAGGGGTTACTGCGGAAGAATTGAATGGTTTCCTTAAAGGCAGGGGTGTATTAGATAACCAAGGAATAGCCTTTTTAAAGGCAGCGAAAGATAACAACATTAATGTAGCATACTTAATTGCACATGCAGTAATAGAAACAGGGCACGGAAAGTCAGTTCTATCTAATGGTGTAGAAGTAAGTGAGGTTGATGGCAAAGCAGTTGTAAAGAAAACAGCATATAATATGTTTGGTATAGGGGCCGTAGATAAGAATGCTCTTAAATTTGGTTCAGAGAGGGCATATAAGGAAGGCTGGTTTAGTGTAGAGTCTGCAATAATAGGAGGTGCTAAATTTATTTCTACTTCGTATATAAATAATAGTACTCGAAAACAGAATACATTGTATAAGATGAGATGGAATCCGGCCAATCCAGCAACCTACCAATATGCTACAGATATAGGGTGGGCATATAAGCAAATTAAATATATGAAAGAAATATTAGATAAATGCAAAAATGCATATTTAGTATTTGAAATACCACAATATAAGTAGAAATAAGGGTATCCTAAAGGATGCCCTTATTTAATTACAGTTTGTCCATTATTATTTATCAAGACTCTGAAGTTATGAATATCAGCATATTTCTCAAATTCAGTTAAATCAATAAGAGTATTATTCTTACTATCAGAAACAAAGATAGAGATTTTAAAACCATCATCCGCATGTGCCTTAGTTAGGTATCCTTGCTTAATAGATTCATCTAAAATTAAATTTAAAGCTATCTCCAGAGGTGTATGTTTTAAATCTAGGAGTTGGCTTATTTTATAGCCTCCAGAGCTAATGCCTTCAACCTTCTTAATTTTATTTGAACCGCTTACCTCCATCTTTATAGAACAATTCATATCCACTATAACAGAAAAATTATATTTGTTATCTAAATATAATTTCCTTATTGAAAATACAAGCAGTAGGATGCAGGCCATTACTAGCAAGTATTTCCAAACAGCGATGCTTTGAAATTCCTCACCTACATATAGTTCACCTATAGTAGGCTCCACAGCATGCTTTTCAACAGTTACAAATTCTTTATTTGTAGTTATGATATAAACTTTATTTTTTTCAATATTAATTACTTTACCAGCTTTGCGCATAAGGATACCTCTTTTCATAGGATAATGAGTATAGTTATTTAGTAATATTTAATTATACTAAGAAGATTTTATGATATATTAATAAGTAGTTATAAGAAATACTCAATAGTACTTGACATAAAGTCAAGGAATTGATATTTTCATTGTATTAAAGTATTAAATTAAGGCTCTTAGGTATAAGAGTTATTATAAAGCCATTAGTGTTGCAGCGTGCAATCTTGTTAATAGCTACTAGGATGATAATTTAATGATAAGTAGAGGTATATTATGATAGACATATTATCAAACAAATTTTACGTATATGTAATGATAATAAATATAGTAAGTCTCATAGCTATTCATATAAAAGTTAAAGGTTTAATGATTAAAAAATCTAAAGAATACGATAAAAAAATAAATGCTACTATTAATATATTTAAATCCACAACAGATATCAATGATATCTTCGATAAATTATTAAAAAACTTGCAGGAAACTTTAAGTTATGATGCAGCTATAGGTATATTTAAAAGTGACAATGAGTTTGAACTTAAATCTTGCCATGGATATGAAGGTGAAGTAAATCTAAGTAGTTACTTACAGGATCATAAATGTATTGAATTAATAAGAAAGATCATAGAACCGGGCATGCCGTTCTATATTCAGGACTTAAACAAACCAAAGTATATGAAGTACAGCACTGAGTTTCAATTAATATTATATCATATAAGAAGTGTATTTATAATCCCAATAGTTTACAAAGAGAAGATATATGGAGTAGTCATAATGCTAAACCATAAAAGAGCAGCATATAATGAAATTCAGAGGAATAATGCTTTTTCATTTGTTAGTCAAGTAGCAATAGCTATAGAAAATGCTATACTTTTTGAAAAGTTAAAGAATATGGACAAGATGAAAACAGATTTTTTATCTACAGTATCGCACGAACTTCGAACACCATTAACTTCCATTATTGGTTTTGCAGAAATGGTGAAGAGGAAATTTGAAGGGTCTATAGTTCAAGAACTGGATCTTTCCAGTGAAAAAAATAAAGGGACCGTAGTTAATATAAGAAGAAATATAAATATAATTTTATCAGAGGGAGAGAGGCTATCCACTCTTATAAATGACTTACTAGATATATCAAGAATGGAATCGGGAAAAGTTAACTTAAATATGAGAGAAATCGATGTAGAAGAGATTATAACCCAAGTAATAACATTAACTAATCCAATTATTAGGGATAAATCTCTTCAAGTTATACAAAACATAAGAGAACCGCTTCCGAGAATAATGGCAGATAAAGATAAACTAATGCAGGTGATAATTAACCTTATTTCTAATGCTATAAAATTTACGGAAGAAGGATGCATAGTATGTACAGCTAGAAGAGTACAGGAGAG
>CALJTN010000213.1 GCA_937976175.1 uncultured Clostridiaceae bacterium
AAGGTATTTTAAAAAGAAAATTAAGATTTATAGTACGCATAAAAATTAATAGTTAATATGCATTGAGACAATGGCAAGGAGGAATTATGAAAAAAATTGGTATTAATATAAATACCACTAAGGATAAAGAAGGCAATATAATTAATCATATAAAAAATATCATTAGTAAATATGTTGATGATACTAATATAGTTATATTTAAAGATTCTATTGGACTTGAGAATATTAAGTATAAGGATTTAGATATTATTATTGCTTTAGGTGGAGATGGAACTATTTTAAGAACATCACGAAATTTAAATAACTGGAATATTCCAATACTCGGAGTAAATATAGGCAACTTAGGCTTTCTTTCAAGTGTAGAGCTACTAGAATTTGAGAGTGCCATGAAAAGATTTATAGATAATGATTATTATGTAGAAGATAGAATGATGCTTAATTGTACCTTACCTTATCGAGGGGAGCCAGTAGTATATACAGCTTTAAATGATATAGTTGTATCAAAGGGAACGCTAGCTAGAATTGTTAAGTACGAAATACATATAGATAATAAGTTTTTTACGGGGTTTACGGGAGATGGGCTTATAATGGCTACTCCAACAGGGTCTACAGCATATTCTTTATCAGCAGGTGGTCCTATAATTTATCCTAATCTAGATGTTATAGCTTTAACACCTATTTGTCCATTATCTTTATCTATGAGAACTATAGTGCTAGATTGTAAAAGCAAAATATCCATAAGTATAAAGAGTGAACATGAAAGTATATTTTTAACATTAGACGGACAACGGGCAATAAAGCTAAATAATTATGAAGAAATATTAGTAAGTGTTTCAGATAAAAAATGCAGATTGATTAAATTTAATGACTATAATTATTTTGATATTTTAAGAAGAAAAATAATTTCTAGAACAACAGATTGTGAGGGAGAAAAAAATGAAAATTGCACGTCACGCAAAAATAATTGAAATTATTCAGGCTAAAGACGTTGAAACTCAAGAACAGCTAGCTGAAGAACTAAAAAGCAAGGGGTTTGATATTACTCAAGCAACCGTATCTAGAGATATAAAGGAATTAAAATTAATTAAAGTAATGAATGCGCAGGGAACCCACAAATATGCAACTATTTCTCCGGATGAGAGTTTTTTATCAAATAAATTGGTTAATATTTTTTCGCAAACTGTGCTTTATGTTGATCATGTAGAGAAGTTTGTAGTTTTAAAAACTATAGCAGGCTCTGCGTCAGCGGCTGCGGAAGCTTTAGATTCACTAAAATTTAATGGTATTGTAGGGACTATAGCTGGAGATAATACTGTTTTTATTTTAACACGAACAGAAGAAGATACAGAAGAATTAATCCAAAAAATTAAAAAAATGATTAGTGAATAGGAGGAGTTACTATGCTCCTACAATTAAATATTATGAATTTTGCCTTAATTGAGAATTTAAGTATTAATTTTGAACAAGGATTTAACGTTCTTTCAGGTGAAACTGGAGCAGGGAAATCAATTTTAATCGATGCTATAAATTATGTGTTAGGTGGAAAATTCAATAAGAACTTAATTAGAACAGGGGAAGATAAAACTTACGTTGAGGCTATATTTTCTATTGATACCCAAAAAAACAAAAATGCTCTAGATGACTTGGATATTGATTATGAGGATATGGTGTTTATTAGTCGAGAAACTTTTCAATCAGGAAAAAGTATTGCTAAAGTTAATGGTAAATCATTACTACTTTCAAAAGTTAAGCATATTAGTCACACTTTATTAGATATCCATGGTCAACATGATAATCATAATTTGCTAGACAAGGTTAATCATATATTTTATGTAGATTCTTTTGGAGCTGATAAGATTAATAAAATACTCGCTACATATAGTGAAAAATATGAAAGACTTATTACAATCAAAAATAAAATTCTTAAACTTGAAGGAAATGAAGGGGATAGAGAAAAAAGAATTGATTTCATAAACTATCAATTAGAGGAAATTAGTAGTGCTAACCTGAAAATAGGTGAAGATCAAGAGCTTCTAGAAAAATGTGCAATTCTTGGCAATGCAGAAAAACTGGAGAAACATTTATCTAAAAGTTATAAAGTATTGTACACTAGTGAGGAAGAAAATATTTCAGTTTTTGATAATTTAGCTACTGCAATTAAAGAATTAAGAAGTATAGAAAAGCATATGGAAAAAGTAAAGTTAATTGCAGACTCTATAGAAGAGAGCTACTATAATATAGAGGAAAACATTACAGAACTACGAAATTTAAAAGAGACAATTTATTATGATGAAAAAGAATTAGAGTATATAAATAGTAGAATTTACCAAATTAATATATGTAAGAAGAAGTATGGAACTACTATTAAAGAAATTTATGAATACAAAGAAAAAATTCAAATGGAATATGAAGAGCTAACTAATAGTAGTGAAATAATTACTCTTCTTAAAAAAGAAAGAATAGCTATAGAAAGTGAAATGAAAACTATAGCAAATGAAATCCATGAAATTAGATGTAATATATCGAAAGAACTCCAAGATAAAATAAAAAGTGAATTAAATTACATTGGACTTGAAAAAAGTAAATTCTATATAGAAGTAAAACTAGAGGATGATTTTTATGAAAATGGTTGCGATAAGGTTCAATTTTGCATATCTACCAACCCTGGAGAGCCACTAAGTCCAATAGAGGAAATTGTGTCAGGGGGAGAATTATCACGTATAATGCTTGCACTAAAAACTGTATTTGTTGATAAGGATGAAATTCCTACTGTTATCTTTGATGAAATAGACACTGGTATTAGTGGTAGAATTGCACAATGTGTTGCAGAAAAAATGTATATAATATCATTAAAACACCAAATTTTTTGCGTAACCCACTTGCCGCAAATAGCTAGTATGGCAGATATAAATTATCTAATATGTAAAAATGTTATAAATGATAAAACTTATACTAATGTTATAAAGATGAACGAAGTGGAAAAACAGCAGGAAATAGCTAGAATGATAGGTGGTACTGAAGTTACTAAACTAACCTTAGAAAATTCTAAAGAGATGATAAATATGGCTAGAAAACAAAAAAAATAATTAAATTTTGTTTTTTACAATAGTATAGTAATAAAAATGTGGTTTATAGGAAAAATAAAGTTATATTATATAACTTTATTTTTTTTATTATAATGGTTTTGGAAGTTATCTGCCGAGTATCAGGTTATTAAGAATTAATATTGTGTAATTTATGAAGAATATTAAGAAAAATGAAATACAGAAGAATTTTTTAAAATTATCATAAATTAGTTTTCAATCTATGTCTTTGGCTAATATTGAATTAATGTTACAGCATAATATGGAGAAGTAGAGGGTAACTTAAAAGCATATCTATAAGAAAAAAAGGAGGTAAAGCTTATGAAGAAAAAATTTAATATAGTATGCTGTATTATTGCACCTCTATTGGTTATTGCCTTAAGTGCATACCTTAAGATCCCCAATAATGCTATTAACATATTTGATAGGCCAATGGAAAGCTTATACTCTAGCCAGCTTGCAAAAGAAAAAGAAGGCAAAGGAAATATGCTTGCCAGTTCATATATAATTGAAAAAAAGAATGCTGTAAGCGTGAGTTTGGAAGAACAAACACAAATTAAATCCACTTTTGTAAAAGGTAATGAAGAAATAATGATTTACCCAGGAGGTCAACCTATTGGTGTTAAACTTAATACTAAAGGTGTTCTAGTAGTAGCTTTATCTGATATTTCAGGGACTAATGGTAAGGTACAAAGTCCTGCGGCAAATGCAGGTATACAAATAGGTGATAGCATAATAAGAATTAATGATATTGAAATAAATCGTGCTGAAGATGTAACAAGACTTATAAATCGAGAAAATAATTCGGAAATTACCCTAAAGTTACAACGAAAAAACAACTCAAGCCTTTTAGAAGTAAAAGTTAAGCCTACACTTGATTCTACAGATGGGAAACAAAAAATTGGGCTTTGGGTAAGAGATTCAACTGCTGGGGTAGGAACATTAACTTTATATGATGATAAAACGAAGAAATTCGCTGCGCTAGGGCACCCTATCACAGATGCTGATACTGGAACAATACTCAGCGTTAATAACGGTGTAATTGTATCATCTAATATTGTGTCAATAAAAAAAGGAACAAGAGGAAATCCAGGAGAATTAAGAGGTCTTTTTATAGATGAGAGCAAAGTAAAAGGGCAAATAATTAAGAATACGGAATGTGGAATATTTGGAGATGGAACTAAAAGTCTAGTAAATAGCAAGTTTAATAAGCCAATGAAAGTAGGATTAAGAGATGAAATCAAAGAAGGAAAAGCTCAAATTTTAACTACTATAAACGGTAGTGAACCAGAATTGTTTCAAATAGAAATTCAGAAATTATTACCCCAGAATACATCTGGATCAAAAAGTATGGTGATTAAGATTACAGATCCTAAGCTTTTAGAAAAAACTGGAGGCATAGTACAGGGTATGAGTGGAAGTCCAATAATTCAGAATAATAAAATAGTTGGAGCGGTTACTCATGTTTTAATTAATAAACCTGATGTAGGTTATGGTATATATATAGAATGGATGCTTAAAGATTCAGGTATTTTATCAAAATAGCTAGCATTATTTAAAAAAAAGGGGTAAAATAGAAATTAAGAGATAAAAGATAGCAGGTGCTATCTTTTATTTTATAAATAATAACAAATGTTTATTTATTTGTAATTTTTTTAAATATAAGAAGGAATTAAAATTCTTTTGTCGAATTAATAAATTGTTAAGATATGGGAATTTATTTATAAAGGGGAGTTATGATATGGAAGAATCTAGAATTAGTGTCCTTATTGCAGATGATAACAAAGAATTCTGTAATATTTTAAATGATTATTTGTTAAGCCAAAGAGATATAGTGGTTACGGGCATTGCAAAGGATGGAATAGAGGCTCTTAAACTAATAAAAGAAAGAAAACCTGATTTAGTAGTATTAGACATAATAATGCCTCATTTAGATGGTCTTGGAGTGTTAGAAAGATTAGGTAGCATGGATCTTGATCCAATACCTAGGATAATAGTATTATCAGCAGTAGGCCAAGATAAAATTACACAAAGAGCTATTACTTTGGGAGCAGATTATTATGTAGTAAAACCTTTTGATATGGATGTTTTTACAAAGAGAATAAGACAAATGTTTAATAATACAATTTCTAGTGATAACAGCAAGAAATCAATTTCTTTTGTTGATACAACTGAGCCTAGAAGAAGTAGTCGTAATGAACCAATGGATTTAGAAGCTGAAATTACAAACATAATCCATGAAATAGGCGTTCCTGCTCATATTAAAGGCTATATGTATTTAAGAGAAGCAATTACTATGGTAGTAAATGATATTGAACTTTTATCAGCAGTGACAAAGGAATTATATCCATCTATTGCTAAAAAGTTTAATACAACTGCTAGTAGGGTAGAGAGAGCTATTAGACACGCTATAGAAGTAGCTTGGGGACGTGGTCAAGTTGAAACTATAAATAAATTATTTGGTTATACTATACATAATGCTAAAGGTAAACCAACAAATAGTGA
>CALJTN010000214.1 GCA_937976175.1 uncultured Clostridiaceae bacterium
CATACCAACTTCAGCTTAGGACAAATTATGGAAAACATCTAATTAGTAAAGATAATGACTTGATAGAAGTGGCACTAAAAGCTAGGTTTTATGACCAAGCGCATTTTACAAAAGAGTTTAGAAAGGCTTATGGTATCACCCCAAAGCAATATATGAATGTGTGTAAGTGAATCAATATTTTACAATAGCCTTTGTTAGCCATAAAAGTTATATTGCCTATGGTAGAAATATGAATTTATACTATATATGTATTATGAGAAGCCGTTATAATAAAGGTAGAGAAACAATTTTTAGATCATCTAATTTCTACACTTGAAATTAGATGATAATTAAGCCATAAGTGGAATATACTTTTAACCAGTTAACTTATAAATGGAAA
Source organism: uncultured Clostridiaceae bacterium (assembly GCA_937976175.1). Lineage (GTDB taxonomy): Bacteria > Bacillota > Clostridia > Clostridiales > Clostridiaceae > Clostridium_AD. The sequence continues at coordinate 380 of CALJTN010000214.1, forward strand.
TAATCATTAATAAACTAACAGGGGGTAACAAAAACATGGGGCTTATGGCATGGTTAAAATCTAACAAAACTATGGGAGCATCTAAAGGCAGGCTTAAGCAACAGGAGATTAAGGCATATACAAAAGCAAATAGTGAAGTATGCTGTCCTAAGTGTGGATCTACTGAGTTATCATCAAAGAAAAAGGGATATACAATAGTGAAAACAATGGCATTGCCAGAGTATATAGGGAGACTCGGACCAATAAAAAGGATTGTAGAAATAACTTGTTTAAAATGTGGTAATAGATTTAAGGCATATAAATAAAAGTTAAGTATGATAACAAAACCTTTGAGTAATGGATAGGTATTTATTGCCTATCCATTATATTTTTTGTAACTTACCACGAAAATGATATTTCATAAATATAGTTTAAAATAAAAGTTGTTTAAGGTATTATGTAAGTAAGTAGGTGGCGGGTATTTTTATAATATATTAAGGAGGAAGTACAAATGGAACTAAATGAAATTATGGAAGAACTAAAGTCCCTTGGCAGTGAGCGCACGAAAAAAACTTACATAAGAAATGGTGCGAAAGAGCCTGTTTTTGGCGTAGCTACAGGAGCTATGAAACCAATTTTAAAAAAAATAGGATATAACCAATCTTTGACAGAGCAGCTTTATGCCACAGGAAATTATGATGCCATGTACTTAGCCGGCATGATAGCTGAGCCAAAGAAAATGACAAAGGAAGATTTTGACCACTGGATAGAAGGAGCTTATTTTTATATGATTTCCGACTTCATTGTGGCAGTAACCCTTGCTGAAACAGATATTGCCTTTACTGTTGCCGATGGCTGGATTGAAAGCGGAAAAGAATTAGTAATGTCTGCAGGCTGGAGTTGCTACGAATGGTTATTAGGCACTCGTAAAGACAGTGAATTTGAAAAGGACAAACTTTTGTCAATGCTTAATAAGGTACGTGACACCATACATAGCCAGCCAAACCGTACTAAACATGCCATGAACAATTTTGTTATGGCGGTGGGAATTTCATATTTACCGCTTCACGAAGAAGCAAAGAAAATTGCGGAGGAAATAGGAAAGGTAGAGGTTTATATGGGTCAAACCCTAGCTCCAACCAGTGTTGCCTCAGAATATATTCAAAATGCAGTTGATAAAGGAAGGCTAGGGTTTAAACGTAAACATGTAAGATGTTAATCATCATCTTAGATGCTGCAATATTAACAACTTTGGAAGCACATTGGTATTTAAAAGTTTTTCCAGGAGATGATATTACTTAGATACCTGTAGACGAGGTACTGAATTATGGAGGGTTACAATGAATGAAATAACAAAGGACTTTTTAAGTAAAAAGGAATATGACTTCCTTCGTCTGGATGAAAACTTAGGAGATAATATTATATATTTAACTCTCTCAGGGTCTATTGGCTATGGTACTAATCTAGACCATAGTGATATAGATCTACGAGGAGTGACAATGGAGAGGAAAGAAAGTATTTATGGCTTTGGAAATTTCGAGCAAATGGAAGATGCGCAGACAGATACAGTTATTTTTGGACTTAAGAAATTTGTTTCCTTATCTTTAAAAGGAAATCCCAATATGCTGGAGCTATTAGGCACTAAGGATGAGCACATTATTTACATGAATAAATATGGTAAAGCACTGCGTAAAAATAGAGAATTATTTTTATCCAAAAGAATCATAAACACCTTTGGAAATTATGCCACTGCACAACTAAGAAGATTACAAAATGCCTTAGCTAGAGACCATTATCCAGAGAATGAAAAGGAAAAACATATACTTAATACGCTGAATAATCAGATGCATCATTTTTCAACTAATTACACGAAATTTCCTTCAGGAAGCATGAAGTTATATATTGATAAATCTAATAAGCAAGAGCTAGATACTGAAATTGTAATGGATATTCATATAGACAAATACCCATTAAGAGACTTCGCCAGCATATATGCTGAAATGAATAATATTATTAGAGGCTATGAAAAACTTAATCATAGAAACAGAAAAAAAGATGATGGCATGCTTTATAAACATGCCATGCACCTTATAAGACTTCTTATTATGGGTACTGAAATATTAAACACCCATGAAATTAATACGTATCGCAGTGAAGAACATGATCTATTAATGGATATTAGAAAAGGTAAATACAGCTATGATGAAATCTTCAAAATGGTAGAATCCTATGAAATTAATTTTAGAGAGGCATCCATGAGTACTACCCTACCGAAAGAACCTAATGAAAAGGCAGCGGAGAAGTTACTTATTTCTTTGTATGAGGATTATTATAATGGTTGAAGCAGAGATATTCTTTAGAAATGAAACGGATGATCTTTGGTTGCTATAAACAAGGAAGAGCCTTATAGTATTAATCTATCAAATTTGACTTTGGAAATTCAAGAAAATATAGTTATGATGGATAGGCATTTAGTGCCTATCTATTTTTTATCTTCTAGATATTTAGATACTTCTTCATTTAATTTGTAATGTGACAGAATTCCCCTAATTTAGCAAAGTTACTATGGTAGAATGGGTTTGATGTAGGCTTTAAAAATTATTGAGATAAATAAATAAATAAATAAATAAATAAATAAATAAATAAATAAAGAGAGGTAATAGATATGTTAGAAAAAATAACAGATAGAGTTTTTTATATGCCATGTAGTAAGCAAACTGATAGACCTGCTTTAGGTCTTATTTGTGGAGATAAATATAGTTTAATTGTTGACTCTGGTAACTCACCAAAGCATGCAAAGGAATTTTTAGCAGAATTAAGCTCAATGAGTATCCCACCAGTAAAGTATGTGGTAATTACCCATTGGCATTGGGATCATGTTTTTGGAATAAAAGATATGAACTTGATTACGATATCTCACGAAAAGACTAAAGAAAAATTAGAGGAAATGAAAGGGCACAAGTGGGATGACACATCCTTGGACAAGTATCTTAAAGAAGGGATATATAGTGATTTCACAATAAATTGTATAAAAGAAGAAAACCAAGATAGAGAAAACTTTACCTTAGGTGACTTGGATATAACATATAAAGACAGTATTGAAATTGATTTAGGGGGATTGCTATGCATCATAAAGGCAGTTGGTGGAAACCACACTGAGGATTCCTCAGTTATCTATGTGCCTAAAGAAAAGGTAATCTTCTTAGGAGATTGTGTGTACGGTGCTATGTACAATGGTGAATATGGTTATATGCAAGAAAAATTACTACCAATGATAGAAGAAATTGAGAAGTTTGAAGCTGAACATATTATAATATCCCATGAAGAACTGTATCATAAAAAGGAGATAAATGAATTGTGGAGTCAATTAAGAAATGCTGGAAAAATAGTTGGCACAGATACTTCTTCAGAAGACGCAACTACACGATTCTCGGAAATTTACAATAGAATGCCTTCCGAAGATGAGGCTTTTTATATAAAATGTTTTGCTGATGCTAATAGGGCAATAAAAAAATATAGGTAAGAATCCAACCCCCAAAAAGAATTCTTATGTTGTATAAAACTTAGATTTTTCTAATATACAAACAGATGGTGGAAAAGAAAAATTAATACAAAGCTTTGATGAAAATATAGTGGCTGCAGTAAAAGATTTTATAAGTAGGTATAAAACTATATTAAACTTAGAAAAGCATAAAGAGGAATTTAGTAGTTCCGTTAGTGCTCTTGATTATCTTGCACTTAGGATGCTAGAGTCAGATAAAAAGATGCTTGTGTTAATAGATGAATATGATAACTTTGCCAATGATTTAATTACTTCTGATGAAAATTTATATTATGATGTAATTTCAAGTCAAGGACACATAAGAACTTTTTATAAAGACTTAAAAGTTCTTACTAAAACTGTAGTAGATAGAATTTTTATTACTGGTGTTAGCCCAATATTGTTAGATGATTTAACTAGTGGATTTAATATAACGAAGAATTTGACATTGGATATGGGCTGTAATGAGATGCTTGGATTTACATCAAAAGAATTAGAAATTCTAATAGATAAGGCTGATGTAAAAGGTTTTGATAAAGATATATTAATTGCAGATATGAAACAATATTACAATGGGTATTTATTTAATGAGGATAGTGATCAGAGAGTATTTAATCCTAATATGGTTTTATACTTTTTAGATAATCTAATTAATTATAATAAATATCCTAAAAATATGTTAGATTTAAATATAAAAACAGATTATAAGAAATTAGAGAAATTAGCCTTTAGATTTAAGGATGATAAAACAATAGAGTCTATTTTAACAGATGAAGAGATAGATTCAAACATAGTTGAAAGATTTAATCTAGAGTACATGTATGACAATACAGAAAACTTTATATCATTGTTATTCTATATGGTAATGCTTACTATTAAACAATCATTTTTAGGGAATGTTACACTAAAGATTCCTAACATAGCCATGAAGGAAATATATTGGGAGTATTTTAGATTAAAACTCAATAAGAGTCATAGCTTAGATATAGATAACAAAAGGATAAAGGCTTCTATAAGTGAAATGGCGGTTAATGGAACGTGCAATGAATTTTTAGAATATCTAAAGGAAATCTAAGTCACTCTTTCTAATAGAGACTTAGTTAGATTCAATGAAAAGCATATAAAAATATTGATACTATCTATTTTTATGAACAATGTATATATTGCAAATAGTGAGTATGAGGTTGAAGATGGCTTTATAGATATTTTACTATCTAAAAATAAAGCCTTTGAAGAAAGTATAAAATATGAATGGATGATTGAATTAAAATATATAAAAGATTTAGTAGAGAAAGCTACATAAATTTTAAAGAATAATGCACTCCCGTTGGCTGTGACGGGGAGTGCATTTTTTTGCTTTTTTTAAAGCTATACCTTTTATATTCAGGTGAAGTTGTTTCTATTGAATACAATGAAAATAAGGTAAAATAATCTAATGAAGGTTATGGATGAAGGCTTCTATAAAATGAACACTGCAATAAGCTTAGCGGACTATGAGAAGAAGGAAAGTGAGAAGTGTAGTTGGTGTAAGTATAGAGAGGTATGTTTGTAGGGTAGTTTGCTAATTCAATAATGGAGAAATATTAAGATATAGAAAAGAGTAGAGAATTTAAAAGTGGGTATATATAGGAAGTTTTTAATAGTACTGTGAATATTTTTATGGATTACTTTGTTGGGTGTAAATAATTAGGGTATAATAATATATAGTATACAAATTCATAAAAAAAAGTGAAATAGCAATGAAAATGAAGGAGTGAGCTTATATGAAGAGAATACCTTATGGTATTTCTAACTTTGAAGTTTTAAGAGAGGAAAATTACCTTTACGTAGATAAAACATCTTATATAGATATACTAGATAGATATGCACCCTATCAATTTTTTATAAGACCTAGAAGGTTTGGTAAAAGCTTATTTATATCAATGCTTGAAAATTATTATGATGTAAATAAAGCAGATAAATTCGAAGAATTATTTGGAGATTTAGATATAGGTAAAAGCCCTACAAAAAATAAAAATAGGTTTCTTGTTTGGAAGATCAGCTTTGCAGGAGTGGATGCGGGGCATGGGGAAGAAGAGCTAAGAAAGAGTTTTAATGAAAAGGTTATTTTATCGGTAGAAAAATTTATAAGTCATTATTCAGATTTATTAAAAGACAAGGTGGGTTCAAAAGAGATAAGAAGTGCAGAAGTAGCAGTGCAATATATATCACTTTTGGCAAGTAAAATAAAAAAACAGGTCTTTATTCTCATAGATGAATATGATAACTTTGCAAATGAACTAATCACTGGAGGTAGGCAAAATACTTGTAAGGATATACTACACGGCGAAGGGTTTGTTAAAGTTTTTTACAAGGCCCTAAAAGATGCTACAGCAGATAACTTTGCAAGGATATTTATGACTGGAGTAAGTCCTATAATGTTAGATGATTTAACCAGTGGCTTTAACATAACGAGGAACTACACTTTAGATAGAAATCTTAATGCTATGCTTGGTTTTACAAGAGAAGAACTTGCATCTATTATGGAAGAAGTAGGCTTAAAAGATGAAGACCTTAAGAAAAAAATATGTAAGGATATGACGGAGTATTATAATGGATACAAATTTAATGAGAGTAGCGAATCTGTTTTCAATCCAGATATGGCTCTGTATTTTCTTGATGGATATTTAGCATATAATCGCTATCCTAAAGAAATGATAGACAATAATGTAAAAACAGACTATGGAAAAGTCAATCAGTTAGCTTATAATTTTAATGATAAAGAAGCTTTAAATGAAATAATGTCTACAGGTGAAACATCAACAGTTCTTGTAGATAGATTTAACATTCACACTATGTACAGCGATAAAGAAAATTTTAAATCTCTGTTATTTTATCTTGGAATGCTTACTATAAAAGAACAGGGCCCTCTTGGAACTGTGCTAAAGATACCTAATTATGTTA
>CALJTN010000215.1 GCA_937976175.1 uncultured Clostridiaceae bacterium
AGGTATAAGCTTCTCTCCATATATTAAATTTTATCATCAAATTGCAGAAGCAGAATTAATTGAACCTAAGGCAAAGTAAGTAAATAAAATTATATTAATATATTTTACTATGCTTGGTTAAAACCAAGCATAGTTTATAAAGGAGGATTATCATGAGGCAGTATATAACTAGAAGATTACTGCAAATGATACCGGTTTTTATAGGGGTATCTATAGTAATATTCTTCATATTGCAGTTGGCACCAGGTGACGCACTAACAGGTAAAATGGATCCAAAGTTATCAGCGGAGAGAAAGCAAGAATTAAGACACCAAATGGGCTTAGACCTACCAGTGCATCAGCAGTATCTTAGATGGGCAGGGGCAGTGATTAAGGGTGACCTTGGTGAATCTACTAACTTTAAACAACCTGTAGGACGGGTTATGAACACCTACATTTGGAATAGCTTCTACTTATCTATACTCTCATTAATACTAAGTGTATTAATTTCAATTCCCATCGGAGTAATTTCTGCTACTAAACAGTATTCAAAATTTGATGGATTTTTCACAGTCTTTGCTCTCATAGGGATTTCTATGCCTTCTTTCTTTTTTGGAATGCTTCTTATAAAAGTGTTTTCTGTAGACCTTAGGTTGCTACCAGTTTCTGGTATGACTACTGCAGGAAGTACAGCAACAGGCATTTCCTACGGGCTAGATGTAGCTCGGCATATGATACTGCCACTGATTGTGCTTACACTAGGTAGTGTTGCGGGACTTATGAGATACACAAGATCCAGTATGTTAGAGGTAATAAGGCAGGATTACATAAGAACAGCAAGAGCTAAAGGCCTTAAGGAAAAAGTGGTTATATATAAGCATGCTCTTAGAAATGGGTTGATACCTGTTATTACTATACTTGGATTTTGGCTTCCTACATTATTTTCTGGAGCCTTTATTACAGAAAATATTTTTATATGGCCTGGTATAGGACCTATAGCCATTGGCGCAGTAAATGGACGGGATTATCCCCTCTTAATGGGAATAAACTTATTATTTGCAGCATTAACTTTGATTGGAAACTTAATTGCAGATGTTACTTATGCCGTAGTTGATCCGAGAATAAGGCTTAAATAGGGGGTGTTAAAATGCAAATGGAAGTAAAACCAAAGGTGAAGGATATTAAGAAAGAAGAAATTTTAAGTCCTTGGAAGATAATAAGAAAAAGATTAAAGAAGAATAAACTAGCTATGGCTGGAATGTATATACTTCTTTTTATGGTACTTATGTCTGTTTTTGGACCAATGATATCACCTTATAAAATGGAAACCATAGATTTATACAATGTGTCAGCTTCTCCATCCTTTAAACATCTATTGGGTACAGATGATGTAGGAAGAGACGTTTTAACAAGGGTTATGTATGGTGGGAGAATTTCTCTTGCAGTAGGAATACTAGCTGTTCTTGTTGAAATACTCATTGGAAGTATACTAGGGGGAATAGCAGGCTTCTATGGCGGAGTAGTGGATGGCATAATAATGAGAATAACTGATATATTTTTATGCTTTCCAGGGTTACCGCTACTTATAACTCTTGCTGCTGTGATGTCGGATTTAAAAATACCACCACAGTATAGGATGTACGTAGTTATGTTTATTATAGGAATAATTGGGTGGCCAGGCCTTTGTCGTATTGTTAGAGGACAAATACTATCCCTTAGGGAACAGGAATTTATGCAGGCAGCGGAGGCTTTGGGCCTTAGAGATAGGCGAAAAATCTTTAGTCATCTACTACCAAATACCTTTGCTTCTATAATAGTTTCAGCTACTTTAGGTATAGGTGGTGCAATACTATTTGAATCAGCACTGAGTTTTCTCGGAATGGGAGTTACTCCTCCAACACCTTCTTGGGGTCAAATGGTTCAAGCAGTTAACAATGCGTATATACTACAGTTCAAACCTTGGATTTGGGCGCCTCCTGGTATATGCATTTTCTTAACAGTAATGGGTATAAATTTATTTGGAGATGGGCTTCGTGATGCCATTGATCCAAAATTAAAGGTTTAGGAGGCATACTATGGGTAAAAATTTAGTTGAAATAAAAAATTTAAAAACCTATTTTTATACAGAGGATGGAATTGTAAAAGCCGTGGATGATGTTAGTTTTAATATTAGAGAAGGGGAAATAATAGGAGTGGTTGGAGAGTCAGGTTGTGGCAAAAGCGTTACAGCCATGTCCATAATGAAGTTAATTCCCGCCCCACCAGGAAAAATAGTGGGAGGCGAAATTCTATTTGAAGGCAAGAAATTACTAGAAATGAATGATGATGATATGCGAGACATTAGAGGGAATGATATAGCTGTAATATTTCAAGAGCCTATGACCTCACTAAATCCAATATTCACCATTGGATATCAAATCGGAGAAGTAATTATTTTGCATCAAAATTTAAATAAGGCTGAAGCTAGGATAAAGGCAGTGGAAATGTTAAAGCTAGTAGGGGTGCCAAGAGCAGAGGAAATAGTAGACTGCTATCCTCATGAACTTAGTGGAGGTATGAGACAAAGGGCCATGATTGCTATGGCAGTATCTTGTAATCCGAAGCTTTTAATAGCAGATGAACCAACTACTGCACTAGATGTAACCATTCAAGCGCAAATACTTGATATTATGAAGGATTTAAAGAAAAAGCTTAATACTTCAATAATGCTTATTACTCATGACCTTGGGGTTATAGCAGAAATGGCAGAATATGTAGTAGTAATGTATGCTGGAAAAGTTATTGAGGAAGCGCCTGTAATTGAGATATTTAAGAATCCAATGCATCCATATACTGAGGGCTTAATGAAATCTAAACCTTCACTAGATAAAGATGAGGAGAGATTATACTCAATACCTGGACAAGTTCCAAATCCAATTAATATGCCAGAAGAATGTTATTTCTGTGCAAGGTGCCCAAAAGCTATAGATATTTGTAGAAAGCAGCAACCAGTTATTAGAGAGATAACACCAGGACATAAGGTAGCTTGTTTTTTATATGAGGGGCAAAACAATTAATAATTGTTTTGTACTATTAAGGAATACAAGGGGCTAAACAATTAATAATTGTTTAGTGCTCATAAGGAATTCAAGGGGGTAGAAGTAAGTGCAGGAGGCAATAGTTAGAGCAGAGAACTTAAAAACATATTTTCCTATTCGAGATGGATTACTTCAAAAGACAGTAGGTTATGTTAAAGCTGTAGATGGAGTATCTCTATCTATAAAAAAAGGAGAAACCTTGGGTCTTGTTGGAGAATCTGGCTGTGGTAAAACTACTGTTGGTAGAACCTTATTAAGACTTTTAAATAAAACAGAAGGTAATGTGTATTTTAAAGACCGAAATGTTTTTGAACTTTCAAAAAAAGATTTAAGAAATATAAGGCCACAAATGCAAATAATTTTCCAAGATCCCTATAGTTCTCTTAATCCAAGACTTACTGTAGGGCAAATAGTTGGAGAAGCACTACTAGATCATGGTTTATTACCTAAAAGTGAAATTGCTGGTAGAGTTCAAGAGGTGCTAGAAATATGTGGACTCGCGCCTTATCATATAAGGAGATATCCTCATGAGTTTTCAGGTGGACAAAGGCAGAGAATAGGGATAGCAAGAGCGCTTATATTAAATCCAGAGTTTATAGTAGCAGATGAGCCTGTATCAGCACTGGATGTATCCATTCAATCTCAAATAGTAAATTTACTCTGTGACCTTCAGGAAAAAATGGGTTTTTCATATTTATTTATTTCCCACGATTTAAGTGTGGTAAAACACGTTAGCCATAGAATAGGGGTTATGTACCTAGGATCCTTGGTGGAACTAGCACCAAAAAAAGAATTGTATAACAATCCTCTTCATCCATATACAAAGGCATTGTTATCTGCGGTACCCTTACCAGACCCAACAATAAAAAGAGAACGGATTATCCTGCAGGGAGATATACCGAGTCCTGCAAATCCACCCTCAGGCTGTAAATTTCATACCCGCTGTCAATATGCTATGGAAATATGCAAAAATGAATGTCCACAGTATAAAGAGGTTGGCACAGAACATTTTGTAGCTTGTCATTTGATATAAGGTAGTAATTTACTTGAATGTATATTAAACGAGGGGGAGAAATCTATGAAAAAAGAAGAGGAACTAGATAGGATAAAAGCCAAGGATTTGCCATATAATGGAGCTATAGGCTGGAAGGATATTGTAGCCATCATGATAGCACAGTTTCAGATATTGATGCCTATAATACTGGGAGCTATTTTAGTTATGAGTTTGTTGTTATTCATTATAATGAAAGTATGGATTAGAAGTTAAACTTAAATAATATAACCTAAGGGGTAGTGGAGATTTGTCTAAGATAAATTTCCACTACCCCTTAGCTATTTATTTAGGTATAATTAAAGTATGGTGTTATTACATGAAAAGGATGGTACAAAATATGAATTTGTTAACGATAGAAGAAGTGAGTAAAAGTTATAGTGAGAGAATACTCATTAATAAGGCATCACTAGGTATAAGTGAAGGTGATAAAATTGGATTAATAGGAGTTAATGGTACAGGGAAATCCACTTTTTTAAAAATAATAGCAGGCCTTGAAGTTCCGGACGCCGGAAGAATTTTAAAGGGCAGTATGGTAAATATAGAGTATTTGCCTCAAAATCCTGAATTTGACCCAGAAGCTACAGTGCTAGAGCAAATTTTTAAAAGTGATACTGCTATTATGCAGGTTATAAGAGAATATGAAGATGTAATAGAAAAATTGCAAGGAACTCCGGAAGATGAAATACTTCAAAAATCCCTAATGAACCTTAACAATAAGATGGATGCTTGTAACGGATGGCAAGTTCAAAGTGAAGCTAAAACTATTTTAACAAAGCTTGGCATAACAAATTTTAAGGAACGTATAGGGAACCTTTCTGGTGGACAAAGAAAGAGAGTAGCACTATGTAGTGCATTAATTACTCCTTCTGATTTGTTAATTCTAGATGAGCCTACAAATCACATGGATAATAAAATAATAGATTGGCTAGAGAACTTTTTAAACAGCAGAAAAGGTGCTGTACTTATGATTACCCATGATAGATATTTTTTAGATAGGGTAACAAATAAGATTCTGGAACTTGATAGGGGTAATTTATATAGTTACCAAGGTAACTATAGTGTGTTTTTAGAAAAAAAAGTGGAAAGAATGGCTTTAATGGATGCTCTAGAGAGAAAAAGACAGAGTTTATTTAAAAAGGAATTAGCTTGGATAAGGCGAGGCGCAAAAGCTAGGACTACAAAGCAAAAGGCGAGAATTGATCGCTTTGAGGACCTTCAAGAAAGTAAAGTTGATATTTCAAAGGAAAAACTAGAATTATCCTCAGCATCTACGAGACTTGGCAAAAAGGTTATCAATGTAGAAAAAATCCATAAAGCTTATGGAAAAAATAAGCTAATTGGGGATTTTAGTCATGTGTTCACAAAAAGAGATAAAGTGGGGATTATAGGACCTAATGGTATAGGAAAGTCTACGCTAATGAATATCTTAAGTGGAATGATAACTCATGACGCGGGATTAATAGAATGGGGTGAAACAGTCAAAATCGGATACTTCTGTCAAGAAAATGGCGCTATGGATGAAAATATGAGAGCCATTGATTATATTAAAGAAGGAGCAGAATATATATCTACAGGTGATGGAGAAAAGATCACAGCTTCTCAAATGCTGGAGAGATTCTTATTTGATGGAACTACCCAGTACTCCTTTATTTCTAAATTATCTGGAGGGGAAAGAAGAAGATTATACCTATTAAGAATTCTCATGGAAGCTCCAAATGTACTGTTTTTAGATGAGCCAACCAATGACCTGGACATTGAAACCTTAACAGTCCTTGAAGATTATCTAGATGAATTTAATGGTGTAGTTATAACTGTTTCCCATGATAGATATTTTTTAGATAGAGTTGCAGAGAAAATATTTAGTTTTGAAGGAAATGAAAAGATAATCCAATACGTAGGAAATTATTCTGAGTATCAAGAATATATAGACAAAAATTCAGATTTACTGGAAGGCAATAAAGTAGTTACTAAAGAAGAGAAGAAAGGTAAAAATGAAGAAATCAAAAAAAGTAAGGCTTTGAAGTTTACTTTTAAAGAGCAGAAGGAATATGAAGAAATAGACAGTAAAATAGAGCAAAAAGAAATGGAACTTCAAGAGGTCGATAAAAAAATTAACGCTGGAAGTAGTGATTTTCAGTATTTACAAAAGTTAGTGGAGCAGCAAAAGAGTATAGAAGTTGAAATAGAAGAACTAATGGGGCGATGGACATATTTAAATGAATTAGCTGAGGAAATAGAGGCGCAGAAAAACAATTAAAATTTTATTTGCTAAAGAAGGTAAAACTTATGGAGAAAAACAGAGATATAAAAATATCTGTGCGCAATTTAGTAGAGTTTGTGCTGAGAGCTGGGGATTTAGATACGAGATTTATGGGCAGCAGTAGAGCAGTAGAGGGTACTAAAGCACACCAAAAAATTCAGAAAGAGAATAAAGAAAAATATTCTTTAATATTTGGAGAAGAATATTTATCGGAAGTAAGCTTAAAACATAGTGTTCAGTATAATGGCGGTACAATTGTAATTGAGGGACGTGCTGATGGAATTTTAATAAAAGATAAGGAAGTCACCATAGATGAAATCAAAACAGTTACTAAAGATTTAGACTTACTGCAAGAAGATTATAATAGTGTTCACTGGGCTCAAGCCAAGTGCTATGCATATATATATGGAGTTCAAAATAATCTCCAGTTTATTAGTGTTCAGTTAACTTATTATGAAATAGATACTGAAAAAATCAAGCAATTTGTAAAAGTGCTTTCTCTAGAGGAACTAAAGGAATTCTTTAATAAAATTATTTCTAGCTACTTTATATGGGCCAATATTACTAGTGAGTGGAATGAAGTACGTGATAATAGTATAAAAGATTTGAAGTTCCCTTTTGATAATTATAGGGCAGGGCAAAGGGAGCTAGCTGTTTCTATATACAAAACAGTAGTAGAACAAAAAAAAATGTTCCTGCAAGCTCCCACAGGAGTAGGTAAAACCATATCTACTCTTTTTCCTAGTGTTAAAGCCATGGGAGAAGGGTATACTTCCAAAATTTTTTATTTAACTGCCAAGACAATAACGAGGCAGGTAGCAGAGGAAGCCTTTCATAAAATGAAAGCAAAGGGGCTTAAATTTAAGACTATTACAATAACAGCAAAGGATAAAGTATGTTTTAGCAAGGGTAGTGCCTGTAATCCTGAGCAATGTAAATTTGCAAAAGGGCATTTTGATAGAGTTAATGGAGCGCTACTTGATATCTTAAAGAATGAGAATACATTTAGTAGAGAAGTAATTGAGTTTTATTCAAATAAGTATAATGTATGCCCTTTTGAATTTTCACTAGATTTAACACTATGGTCTGATTGCGTTATATGTGATTACAACTATGTATTTGATCCTAGAGTTTATTTAAAGAGATTTTTTATGGATAACAATGGAGACTATACTTTTCTAGTGGATGAGGCTCACAACCTAGTGGATAGAGCTAGAGAGATGTTTTCAGCTCAGTTTCATAAAAAACTACTGCTGCAATTGAAAAGAGATATAAAAGGTAAGGATGATCAGTTGTATAAAGTTTTAAACAAGTTAAATGCTTTTATGCTTAGCATGAAGAAAATGTGCAATGAAGAGGGGTATTACAAACAAAATTCTGAGCCAGTGGATATATATAAGCTTCTTAATAAGCTTGCTAAAATATTAGAGCTGTGGCTAACAAAAAATGAAAAATCTCAAATATACGATAACTTTTTAGAGTTATATTTTAATGCTTTAAGCTTTATTAGGATTGCAGAACTTTATGATGATAAATACATAACCTATGTAGAAAGTAGTTATGATGACGTAATACTAAAGATATATTGTTTAGATCCATCTAAGCTTTTAAGGGAGGCATCTAAAAGAGGGAAGTCCGTAGTTTATTTCTCTGCAACGCTATTACCTATATTATACTTTAAAGAAGTGTTAGGTGGAGAAAGCGAGGATTATCATTTAACGCTAGATTCACCCTTTGATAAAAATAAACTTAATTTAATGATAGCTAAGGATATTTCTACTAAATACAAATATAGAGAAAATAGTTACCTAAAAATAGTGGAGTACATATATTCTGTAATAAGCGCTAAGAATGGAAATTATCTAGTGTTTTTTCCTTCCTATAAGTATATGGAGGCAGTATTTGATAAATTTACGGAAAAGTACCCACATATTAAGATAAGTATTCAATCTAACTTTATGACTGAAGAAGCTAGAGAAGCTTTTCTTGAAAACTTTAATGATACAGGCGCTGAGAATATTTTAGGTTTTGGAGTCTTAGGTGGTATATTCTCCGAAGGTATTGATTTAAAAGGTGATAGATTAATTGGTGCTATAATAATTGGTGTAGGGCTTCCTATGATTTGCTTTGAAAGAGAAATTATTAAGGAATACTATGATAAAAAAAGCAGTTGTGGTTATGAGTATTCGTACATGTACCCAGGAATGAACAAGGTACTGCAGGCAGCAGGTCGGGTAATTAGAACAGAGGAAGATAGCGGAATGGTGCTCTTAATAGATGATAGATTTCTGCATGAGAGATATATACGATTATTTCCAAAGACCTGGGATAATTACCACAAAATAAATAATAGTGATCATGCAAGAAAAGAAACTTGTGATTTTTGGCAATAAGCTATTTCAAATATAAAGTT
>CALJTN010000216.1 GCA_937976175.1 uncultured Clostridiaceae bacterium
TTCTAATATAATTTTTGAGGCTTTTTTGTCTTTAATTGTGGTATAATATACTTGAAAATAATTATTAAACATTAAGATTGTAATATTGAAAGTTGTTCTATTTAGAAATGTTTAAATTTAAATGTTTAATGTAAAAGCTAAACATAATAATCTAGAGGTGGTGAGGCATCATAAAAAATTCACGCAAAACATGTTATACACTTTTATTACTATTCATTTCAATACTATTAGTGTCTTGCAAAAGTAATACTACTGGGCCTGTTGATACAGAAACTTATTTGATGGGTACAATTGTTCAATTAAAGGTTTACGGTGGAAATGCGGAAAAAGCAACCCAAAAGGCCTTGAAAAGAATGAGTGACATAGAAAATAAAATGTCTGTTAATATTGAGACTTCTGAAATTACTAAATTAAATGCTAAAGCTGGAGTAGCAGAAGAAAAACTTAGCGCAGATACTTTTTCTGTAATAGAAAAAGCGGTTGAATATAGTAAACTTACAGATGGAGCCTTTGATGCAACCATAGAGCCAGTTGTAATGCTATGGGGAATAGGTACAGAGAGGGAAAGAGTTCCTTCAAAAACTGAGATTGATGAAAAGGTAAAGCTAGTTGACTATAAGGATATTATTTTAAATGCTGAAAATTCTACAGCACAGTTAAGGCGAAAGGGTCAAGCGGTAGACTTAGGTGCTATAGCAAAGGGATATGCAGCTGATGAGATAAAGAAGATTTTAATTGATAATAAAGTTAGCAGTGCACTTATAAATTTAGGTGGTAATGTTTATGCTGTAGGAAGTAAGATGGATGGAAGTAGCTGGAATATAGGACTTCAGAATCCATTGGATGCACGTGGACAGTACATAGGAACTGTTAGTGTTATTGATAAATCTGTAGTTACGTCAGGTAACTATGAAAGATATTTTACTGTAGACGGTGTACGTTACCATCATATATTTGATCCCCAAACTGGATATCCATCAGAAAAGGGTATTATAAGTACAACAATAGTATCAGATAAGTCAATAGATGGAGATGTACTATCTACTAGCACTTATGTTATGGGTCTTGAGAAAGCGCAGAAACTAGTAGAGTCTATTGAGGGTGTAGAAGCTATTTTTATCACTGCAGATAAGAAAGTATATGTTACCAGCGGACTTAAAGATAATTTTAATTTGATGGATAGGGAGTTCATTTATGAAGAAGGGCGATAAAATCGTTGGCTTAATACTTTTAATTACTGTACTCATAACTTTAAGTGCTGCTTCAATATATAAAATTGTAGTTAAGGGGTCAGATAATATTGCAGTTATTAAGCGTGAAGGCAAGGTGCTTAAATCTATTGATTTAAATAGAGCAGAGGAGCCAGAAGAGTTTACTATAAAGACAGATAAGGGTGGATTTAATACCATTTTAGTTAAAGATAAAGCTATTGCCATAAAGGATGCTGATTGTCCACATAAAGAGTGTGTTAAAAGTGGATCTATTTCAGAGCCAGGACAGATAGTGGTATGTTTGCCCTATAAGCTTATAATTAGCATTAAAGGGCAACCGAACAAGGGTATTGATGGTGCAACCTATTAAAATGGAAAAGATGTAGGTGAAAATATGAAAAAGACTAAAAAAATGGTTTTACTTAGTATATTAGTAGCAATAGCCTTAGTTATATATCTAATTGAGGCTCAGATACCAGTTTTATTTCCAGGAGTAAAACTAGGGCTTGCTAATTCTATATCCTTAGTTGCGTTAATTTTACTGGGCTGGAAAGAAGCATTTTTAATAATGGTTTTAAGGACTTTATTAGGTTCTATTTTTGGCGGTAGTATGTCAGCGTTTATGTTCAGTATTGCCGGTGGAATACTTAGTAATATAGTAATGGTATTACTTTACAAATATCTTAAGAATGCTTTAAGCCTTCCTACAATTAGTGTATGTGGAGCTGTGTTTCATAATGTAGGACAGCTACTGGTAGCTGCCTTTATAATTCAAGATTTAAGAATATATATATATTTACCTGTATTACTAATTTCAGCTATTGTAACAGGATATTTTATTGGAGTACTAGCTGGTGTTTTAAAAAGTAGATTAGGAAAAATATTAATACTAAAATAAAAATGGATCTAAAAAAGGATAGGGAATTTCCCCTATGTGCCTTGCAACAGAGCTCTAAACTGGAAATTCCATTAAGAAATTCTATTCTTTTGCTTATATAAAATTCTCTGACGTTCACATTCGGCGTCCTGCCTCAGGTTCACTAGCCTGACTTCCTTGTCAGGCTCACGAGAATTTTATACTCGCAAAAGAGGAATTTCTAAATGGAATTTCAATAGTTTATTCGCTTCTTATTGCAAGTCACTACGGGGAAATTTCCTATCCTATTATTATGCGTCGAGAGACCTTTAGTGTTAGGGCATGGAGAGGGTGAAAGTGTTATCTATAGACTGGGTTAAAAAAATAATTAAGATGTATTATGTATATGGATCTATTCAATTACGTTTTAACATCGATGTTATAATTATAAGAGTACAAACAGAAGGGAGGTTGATAATTAATGAGTAATCACTTTAAAAGTTACGAACTAATTTTATTAACTGAGGAATATTTCAAGGAGCTGTATAACTGGAATATTACAGAAGAACATTTTGAGCAATATACTTGTAGACCACTAAAGTTACAAGCATCTTATGATGAATATGTTAATAACATGACTGATTCAATTCATAGTACAAAAGAGAAGAATTATATATTAGTGAAGAAAGATAATAATAGTGTGCCTTTGGGTAAAGTTAGATTGTTTGACTATAATCCTAGAAATCATAGTGCCGAATTTGGATATTATTTGCCACAGCAGAATAGAAATAAAGGGCTAGGTAGTGTTATATTAAGAAAGTTTATAAATATATCTTTTGATGGTAATGATTATAATTTAAACAAGCTGTACGCCACTACAGCCTCAAGTAATATCCCTTCTATGAAACTTTTGGAGAAGCATGGATTTAAAGTGGATGGAAGGTTAAGAGAACACTATTGGATTAATGGAAGTAAATATGATCAATGTGTTTATTCTATTCTAAAATCTGAGTTGATAAAATAAAGTACAATGGAAGGAATAGTTATAAATATTCTTTCCATTGTACTTTGTTTATTTTTATACCTATAATTTTCTTGTGATTGGTTTATCATTTTATCTACACTAA
>CALJTN010000217.1 GCA_937976175.1 uncultured Clostridiaceae bacterium
CAAATGCATATAAGTTTTTAAAAGAGCTGTTTATAATTGCCTCAAATCTAAGCCCACAAGAAATAATTTACATTCCAACATGTCCTCTTAATTTTAATGAATATAGAGATATTTGGAGTGATGGCATGTTTGATTTGGATATTGTCCTTGTGAATTATCATTCTACTCAGCTTAAATCAAAGGATATTCTTAAGGCAATTAACACGAAAAATAGTATTTCAGAATATTTTAGAGAAGTTAAAATTAAAGATAGTGATACGAGGCATCCCGATAATTGGCTTACAGATAAAAAGTTGAATGCTAGGCGCTTTAAGAATATTTTTATTATATCTACAAACCGAGATGTATTCATGAAGTTTGCATGTGATACTGAACATATGATGGTAAAGGAAGATAATGAACAGTATAATTTTGATATTCATCTTCATGAAGACTTTATTGGTACTTCAAAAGATAATGGATTTAATTTTTTGTATTATCATAGGAAAGAAAATATGAAATAATTTGGATGATAGTACAATTAATTTTGCATAGCAAAAGGAGTCCACTTTAAGAATTAACGTGGACTCCTTTTTTATTTATCTTACTTTAAATCTTACAATTTTTTCATAAAGCCATTAGACAGTTCAGATAATTGAGAAACTCTTGCTGCATTCTCTATATTTATAAAGGAGCTAGTTATTTTATTACTTCTAAAACCTTAACTACTCTCTTTAATTCTTCTCTAATATTAAGGTGTTGTGGACATTTTTCTTCGCACATACCACAATCTACGCAGGCTTCTGGTAGTGAGGCTTCTTGTGGCTTCTTCTTATAGGCTTCAAACTCACCCTTAGCCACTCCTGTTAAGCCATAAACATTGTGATATGTGTACATGTTAAATAGCTTAGGGATAATTATGTTCTTAGGACATGGCTGACAGTAGTTACACCCAGTGCAATATAATTCTGAAAACTTTTTAATTTCTTCCATAGCAATGCTAACTTTGTCCCATTCTGCCTTAGTCATATAAGTTTCAATATTTGCGATAGCAAGGTTTTTCTCTAACATATCCATGTTTTCCATGCCTGAAAGGGCAAGACTTATATCCTCATTTCCTAAAACGAATCTTAAGGCAAGTTCATAGGTAGCTATAGATTCTTTACCTGTAAGCTTTTTGTAAAGTTCCGTGGGTGCTGAAAGTCTACCTCCTGCTACAGGACCCATAGCTGCTACGCCTAGTCCCTTCTTTCTTGCATAGGCAATAGACTTTTCGTTTGCTCTGTCCAGGAGATTATACTGGCATAAAACAGATTCAAAAATTCCTTCCCCAGCATCTATAATATCAATCATGTTTTCAGGTGCATCATGGAAAGAAAAACTCAAATGCTTAATTAGACCTTCTTTTTTTGCTTTTCGTGCCTCATTAAAAAGATCTTTAGCTCTAATAATATCAAGAGAACCCTTGTTTAGTCCCCAGAAATGATAAAAATCTATGTAGGAGGTATCCATATTTTTTAAACTGTTCTCAAGAAATCTTCTCATATCAGAGGGGTCTTTAAGATCATTTAGTGGGAGTTTTGTAGTTAACTTAACCTTATCTCTTACAGTTTTTAAAGCCTTTCCCATTGCCTCTTCACTATTTTTGTGACAGTAATAGGGAGCAGAGTCAAAGTAATTTATACCGCTTTCGTAACCTTTAAAAAGAAGAGGTAATGCTTTTTCCTCTTCGATATACCATTTTCCGTTTATTTCTATCTCCGGTAGCCTCATGCAGCCAAAGCCTAAAGTTGAAACCCGTTCACCTGTATTACCAAAATTTCTATACTTCATTTTGTAATTCTCCTTTATACTTAGTATTTTACACAAACATCATTTATTTAATTTAGAATTATTATTTTGAATATATATACAATTATACTGTTTATTTAATATAAAAACCATTTAATAATTACTTAAAAGGATGTTATAATGTGTTATAATACTAAAAATGAAATTAGTATTTAACACTTTATTATTCACAGATTCGGAAGTGTAGAAACCATGAAATGAGGGAAACCATTGAGTAACTTAAAAACAAATGTTATGAGAATTCTTGATAAAGCTGGAATTCAATACAATACATATACTTATGAACTAAAAGACGGATTGATTGATGGTATTTCTGTTGCAGAAAAAATAGGAAAACCTATTGAATATGTATTCAAAACACTTGTAACCCAGGGAATAAGCAGAGAATACTATGTTTTTCTTATTCCGGTTTCTGAGGAACTTGATCTAAAAGCTGCAGCAAGAGCGGTAAGGGAAAAGGCCATTGACATGATTAAAATTACAGATATTAATAAGGTCACAGGATATATTCGCGGAGGGTGTTCGCCAATAGGAATGAAAAAGGAGTATAGAACAGTATTAGATATGTCATGCAAAGGTGTAAATACAATTATTATAAGCGCCGGCAAAATAGGACATCAAGTTGAATTATCACCTGAGGATTTAATTAAGCTCATAAATTGTACAGTGGCCAGTATTGCTATAATGAAAAAATAATATAAGAAGATAAATAATAAGATGTTAAAGAACCTTCTGTATAAAAAAATCAGTTATACAAATAATATCATTGATAATCAATATTTTTTTATTTAAGGAGGCAATATAAATGCTACCAGAAAAAATGAATCATGCTAATGAAGGAATCAAATGTGTTGTTAATACTTGTCATTATTATATGTCTGGAGATCATTGTGCAGCATCAATGATAGAAATTCAGCCAAGAAACGCAAGCAATACTGAGCAAACTGACTGCGCAACATTTATTCCAGAAGCACAAGCAAACTTATAAAATAAGATTTCACAAGAATACCGTATTATTCGAAATGAATTTTACGGTATTTTTATATTGGTTTCAAATAAAGCACGCAAAAAAATAAATACAATTATGGCAATTATTAACAATTAATGATATAATCAATTGAGCAAGCAGCTTAGTAGGAGGATGCAAGATGAAATTACTTTGTAAATGTGGTAATGTTGAAGACATAAAAACTGATAAGGCAATTGAGAGGTATGAGTTTAAAACCTGTGATGATGCTACTTTAATTTTAGTCTGCAAGAATTGCAGTGAAGTTGTATTTTTAAAGTTAAAGAATAATTAATGAAGCTCTGAGGCTATGACCTCAGAGCTTCATTTTTACTTAGCTAGTGCTCATTATTATTCATCACTTACTACCTTAAACTCCTTAAGCATATTATCTAACCTCACCCCGTGTCCTTCTTCAGCTTCAAGAAAGAACCGCTGTTTAATCATTATATTATCATTTTATATACTATTAAAAATATTATATAAAAATACTTATAATGCCTCAACAGGATATTTACAACACTAGTCTCAGTTCTAACTCTATTTACCCTTAATTGCATAGGATATTATATTAGGAATCGTACATACTGTTAATACAACAAAATCAAATTACCCTAATAAATAAAATAAAATTATAAAGGAGGACGTAACTATGTCAAGTAGAAATAGAGTATTAGTACCAGAAGCTAAAGCAGGGCTAAATAAATTTAAGATGGAAGCTGCAAGAGAAGTAGGAGTAAACCTTTCCGAAGGCTATAATGGAGATTTAACTTCAAGACAAAATGGATCTGTTGGCGGACAAATGGTTAAACGCATGGTTGAATCCTACGAAAAAGGATTATAAAA
>CALJTN010000218.1 GCA_937976175.1 uncultured Clostridiaceae bacterium
TTTATAAGGCTCCTTGGTCAAGCGGTCAAGACACCACCCTTTCACGGTGGTATCAGGGGTTCGATTCCCCTAGGAGTCACCATAGGAAAGTCCTTGCGAAAGCAAGGGCTTTTTTTGTGGATAATTTTTTTGTTTATGAAATAATAATCAATGTTTCCACATAAAATACTATTATGCCTGTGGATAATGTTGATAACTTTTGTGATTTAGTGTATATTTAAGAAAATGGAGATGAAACTATGTTTATAAACCAAAGAGTTTTTGTTGCAAAATTTATAAAACGTCCCAATAGATTTCAAGCTTATGTGAATTTCAATGGTGAAGAGATTATGGTACATGTTCCCAATACAGGAAGATGTAGAGAAATATTAACTGCTGACTCTACAGTCATATTAAGAGAAGAACTTAACCCTACCAGAAAGACGCTATATGATTTAATTGCAGGGTATAAAGATACCAAAATTATTAATATAGATTCGCAAATTCCTAATAAGGTTGTTGACGAGGCCCTAAAGAATAAAAAAATACAAAAATTAGCTAAATATAATATAATACAGAGAGAGAAAACCTTTGGAGCTAGTAGATTTGATTTTAAACTATCTAATGACTTGGGTGAGGAATATTACCTTGAAGTAAAGGGAGTAACCTTTGAAGTAGATGGTAAAGCTATGTTTCCAGATGCCCCTACAGATAGAGGAAGAAAACATTTGTTAGAGCTTGTAGACGCTAGAAAAACAGGAATTGGAGCTGGAGTATTGTTTCTTATTCAAATGAATAATATGCTTAGCTTTGCTCCTTATGATGATATGGATAGATCCTTTGGTGAGGCGTTGAGGTTAGCTTATAAAAATGGAGTTGATGTTTTTGCTTATGAATGTGAAGTTGGTGAAAACTTTATAACTTTAACTAAGCCAGTGGAGGTCATTTTATAAATTTTAAATTATTAAGAGCATTTTATTTTAGTTTGTTTTAAAATAGTAATGATTGAACTATATTTGGAATAAGATGTGGTTTAAAACATAAAAGTTAAGGAGGGGGAAGTTTGAGATTTACATATTGCCCACTTTGTGGAGAAAAGTTGATTGATAAGTATAGCTGGGATGAAGGTACAGTACCATACTGTCCTGTGGATGATATTATGTATTTTGATACACCTAAACCATGCATAGTAGTTGCAGTTATGAAGGATAAAGAAATTTTACTTCTAAAACAAAGTTATATTTTTAAAAATTCAAAAGTGTTAGTATCAGGGTATGTAGCCAATGGAGAATCTGTTGAAGAAACTGTATATAGAGAAGTTAAAGAGGAAACAGGAATAATCGTTGGTGATATAAAATATTTGGGAAGTGAATATTTAGCATCTAAAGAAATCATAATGCTAACCTTTATGGCTAAGTATGTTGAAGGAAAAATAAATAAATCTTCAGAAGTAGAATGGGTGGATTGGGAAAGTATAGATAATGCTTTGTACGAAATGAATGAAGATGAAATAGGAAAAAGAGTTGTTAAGAAATTGCTTAAGGAAATTGAGTATAAAGAGGAAAATACTTGCAAGTGTGAAATAGATACTAATTAAAATATATTAGCAGTACTTAATTAATAATTTCAGAAGAGCAAATAATGTACAATTACTAACTCTTCTGAAATCCATAGTTAAGAATTCATGTAACTTGATTAATTATAAGTATTTAAGGAATTCTAGTTAAAAGTATCTCTAAATATTCATCATCTACAAAATTGATGTGCGCTTCATCGATCATCATACCTACAAGAGTAAGTTCTGAATCTATATCGTTATCGCCGGTAAGATTCCAATAGTATTCTTCCATTTCATGGCATCTTGGAGCATGTAGTAGTTTTTCTAAAGTTTCGAGATCTTCCTTGCATAGAGTAGGTATTTGTGCTCTTATAAATATTATTATTTTTTTACTATTATGTTCTTTACTTATATCAATGTGAACATTATCTGAACCGTGGTTATAACAATAACCCATTAATTCAGTTACTATTTTTATATTTCTTTGATTTATATGCTTCAATATTATTCAAGCTCCTTTCTAAATGCGGTAATGATTGGAATAAGAATTATACATGCTATTCCTCCTGCAAAACCGTTATTATATAAATTTAAACCACCATGAAGGTATCCAAGATTCATCACTAAGCAAATATGTAAAAATCCAGAAAGTGCACCATAGGCCCATCCAAAGTGCCCTGCGATAGGAGCCAAGGTTGAACTAAATAAGATTCCTAGTACCATGCCAGGTGAGTTGATTTGCCATATGTTTAATAAGGATGAAAGAGTTGCACCTATCATAATTGGAAATACATTTCGTAAATGCTTTCCAAATGCACCAAAACCAACAATTGTAAGTATACCGCCTATTGTTGGACCGTTTAATTCTGCTCCAATTAAAAGTACAAATACAGTAGCGTATATACCTAGAATGCCCATATTTATTAGAGTAATACCCCTACCAAATACAAGATAATAATCGCTTACCAGTCTACCGGGTTGTTTAAAAAGTTTAAATAAGTCCTTAAAGCTTTTTCCATTGCCTATATATCCAACTATTATCATTACCAAAAATATTGAAAATAATATTATAGAAAATAGTGAATTATTTCCTGTAGACCAAAGTAGTCGAGTTTCAAAATTTATGCCAAAAGCTCTCAGTAAAGACATAAGTAAGGTACCAAGAAGTCCTGCTGCAAAACCTATATTATAAAGATTATAACCTTGGTGAAGCTTTAGACAATAAGCAGCGATTGGAGGAAGAATAAAGCCAATAAAAGTGCTTATTAAAAGTGCTATAATTATAGTTCCATCGAAAGGTAAATCAGCAACAAATGCTAATTGATTAACGGTAGGAGATAAGGTTGTTCCAAATAGTGCTATTAGAACATAGTTCATAAACTTTTCTTTTTGATATTTAGAATACAACCAAATTCCAAATATTATAGGCCAAATATTTACAATATTTTTTCCGAAAAGAGCAAATCCAGCCATTGTAAATAGCGAAGCTACGGTAGAACCATTTGGTTTTATACCTACACAGATAAGTAGAAATACGGAGGATAAAACTACTAGTGACATATTAATAAAAGCTGCACCAATACCTGCAAGTTCTATGTAATCTGTTATTAGTATATTAGGTTCAAAAAGTATTTCTTTAAACCCTAGGTAAATTTCTCTGGGGGTGTCCACGATAAATCCGAAAGCTATGAAAAATAAGCATAAATAAATAAATAGATAATAGGTAGAATGAATTTTTCTTTGCATCAAAGACCTCCTCAATATATAAAAATAAACTGTACGTAATTATTTTATAGTAAATACAACATAATTACCAGTATAAATAAAATAATATAAGTATTAGAGGTAGAATTAAATGATTATTGTAAGTATAATTATACTGATAGTATTAATGGATTGTCAGTAGTTTCATAAAAGCAGGATTATATCATGTTCATTATAATATTAAAAAACTAGAAAGAAGGTATAAAATGGAAAATAGCGTTGAAAATAAAAATTTAAGCAAAAAGGTACCTCAAATAAAGGGAACTCTTAGAAGTCATATAATAGAACTACCAAGTGCAATAAGAGATGCTAGTGGCATTGTAATATTTGGAAAAAGATTAAAATCTTTTGTT
Organism: uncultured Clostridiaceae bacterium; assembly: GCA_937976175.1. Taxonomy (GTDB): domain Bacteria; phylum Bacillota; class Clostridia; order Clostridiales; family Clostridiaceae; genus Clostridium_AD. The sequence goes on from CALJTN010000218.1 coordinate 3,655, forward strand.
TTTACTACCGATGTAGCAGTTATGAGAAATACAAACGCTGATGCAGTTATTGCAGTATATCCATTTACACCTCAGCCTATAATAACAGAAGCATTACTATTGGCGGCAGATGTGCCAGTATTTTGTGGTGTAGGAGGAGGAATTACTACAGGGAAAAGAGTAACGAATCTAGCACTAGACGCTGAATTTAAAGGTGCTATGGGTGTAGTAGTTAATAATCCAACACCTAATGAAGTTATAAGAAAGGTAAGGGAAACCATAGATATTCCAATAATAGTTACAGTTGTATCAGAATTTGAAGATATAGAAGCAAGAATAAATGCTGGAGCAACGATACTTAATGTTTCGGGAGCCAAAAGGACAGCTTATATAGTTAGTAAGATAAGAGAAAGTTATCCGGAGTTTCCTATAATAGCTACAGGCGGTCCAAATAACGAGACTATAAGAGAAACTATAAAAGCAGGAGCTAATGCAATTACATATACACCACCAATAGTGGCAGATATTTTAAATGAAATAATGGTTGGATATAGAACGAATTACGAGACAGAAAATGAAGAGAAATAATAAAGCCTGTAGTAATTATTAATAGAGTAGCATGGTAGATGATGATTTAACTAGAGTGGTAGGTGATAAAATGGCTGTAGGTGGAGATAATTGTGATAAATGTCCAGATGCGTTAGCAAAACAATGTGATGGTGAAGTTACAGATTGCATGTGTAAAAGATGCCCAAGAAATTTAGGTCAATGTTTAACTACAAAATATTGTAGAGAAACTGAGTCTATAATTAACATAGAAGATTATTGGGGAGACAACCAAAGATAATTAATAAACATACTAAAACAGTTTAAATTTAAAGGTATCCTATAGAGTAGACAGGAAAAAGAGTCTATACTATAGGATATTTTTACGTTAATTTTACTTAATGAGAATTGAAAGCTTAAAATAAGAGAACACTAGAATAAATATTTTAAACTACAAATAGGAGTGAAATTATGGTTTCAAGTGAGATAAAAATGAGAGTAGCACAGAATTGTCATGGATACAGACCTAGATATGGATTGGAATTTATGAGTAGTATTACTTATGTGTCTGAAAGCTGTAACAGTTGTTCTAATTATGTAAGAGGAAAATGCGTAGTGGAATTATTTGATGAAGTTAGGGAAACAATAAGAGGAAACTGATTAATCTTTAGATGTAAGGAGGAACACTAGTATGCCAATTATAGATCAAAGAATGCATATAGGAAATAATTGCAATGGATATGATCCAGTAGGAACAGAATTTCAATCTTCAATAGGTACACCTTTTAGCAAAAGTTGTGATAACTGTCATCATTTCAAAGATGGTATGTGTGAAATTGACTTATACGATAAAGTTTTAGCAGGACTCGATCAACTTTAATGCATATGTTAAATCAATAGTATTCTAATAATAAATTTAGGAAGGTAATTTTCTCACACTTAGTGCATAAAACCAATATATATCCATGCACTATATGGGGACAATTGCCTCTTAAAAATGTTGCTAAAATAGCAATTGTGAGCAATATTTTAGAATATATGTTAAAATAGTATAGACTTTTATATAATAAATGTAGAATATACATTAAAATTCTTATAATATTCTTTTTTACTATATTGAGAAATTTATGTTTAAGTGTTAAAATGAAATGGTTATTAGACTTCAAGACAAATCACAAAATGAATAAAAAATGGCAAGAGCCAAAACTTGGAGGTAAATTATGCATAAAAGATTATTTATACCAGGACCAGTAGAGGTAGCGGATGATGTACTTCAAAAAATGGCTACTCCTCAAATATCACATAGAGGTAAGGAAGCATCTGCGCTACAAAGAAACATAAGTGATAAGATGAAAAAAGTATTTAATACTGAGGAAGAAATACTACTTTCAACTAGTTCAGGAAGTGGACTAATGGAAGGCGCTGTTCGTTCATGTACAGCAAAAAGAGCTGCAGTATTTTCAGTAGGAGCATTTGGAAACAGATGGTTCGAGATGTGTACAGCTAATGGAGTACCAGCAGATAAATTTGAATCTGAATGGGGAATGCCAACAACTCCAGAAATGCTTGAAGAAGCATTATCAACTGGAAAATATGATCTAATAACTATTACTATGAACGAGACTTCAACAGGACTAATGAACAACATGGAAGCTCTTTCAGCGGTTTATAAAAAATACCCTGAAGTAGTAGTATGTGTTGATACAGTGAGTAATGCTGGTGGAACAGAAGTAAAAGCAGATGAGTGGGCTATAGATATATGTATAACTTCAACTCAAAAATGTTTAGGATTACCTGCAGGAATGGCTATTTGTTCATTTTCAAAAAAAGCAGTAGAAAGAGCTAAACAAGTTCCAAACAGAGGAATATATTTGGACTTATTAAGTCTATATGATTACGTGCAAAAGAAAGACCATCAGTATCCGTCTACTCCATCACTTTCGCATATGTTTGCTTTAGATTATCAATTAGATAAGATGTTAGAAGAAGGCTTAGACAATAGATACGCTAGACATATTGCTGGTGCTGAGCTTGTTCGCGCATGGGCAAGAAAACATTTTGAAATATTCCCGGATGAAAACTTTATGTCAAATACATTAACTAACATTAAAAACACAAAAGAAATTAATGTTTCTGATTTAAACAAGAAATTGGCTGAAAAAGGCTTTATGATTTCTAACGGTTATGGTAAATTAAAAGACAAGACATTTAGAATAGCTCATATGGCTGAAACTACACCACAAGAAATAGAAGAATTACTAGTAATAATTAATGATGTTTTAGGACTTAAATAATTAACAATTAAAATTAAGAATGAAAAATTATAATGTGATTTTTCATTCTTAATTTAACTTTTAGAAATGAATGAAAACGATTAGTATTTTCTTTATATAAAAGAGGAGGATTAACATGATTAGAATATTAGTTACTGATGGTATGGAAAAGAGTGCTGTTGAAGAGTTAAAATCTAAAGGGTTTGAAGTTGTAGAACAATTTTATGAGCCTGAAGTTTTAGGTGAAGAATTAAAGGAGTTTGACGTAATTGTAGTTAGATCCGCAACAAAGGTTAGACAACCAATAATTGATAAAGCAGCAGAAGCAGGAAGACTAAAGCTTATAATACGTGGTGGAGTTGGTGTTGACAATATAGATGTAGCATATGCTATGGAAAAAGGAATAAAAGTTGCTAACACTCCAAATGCAAGTAGTGCATCCGTAGCTGAACTTGCACTTGCTCATATGTTTGCCATATCAAGATTCATTAGCATTTCTAACGTATCTATGAGACAAGGTAAATGGGATAAGAAAAAATATGAAGGTGTGGAGATTGGTGGAAAAACTTTAGGTCTAGTTGGATTCGGAAGAATATCAAGAGAACTAGCTAAAAAAGCATCTGCACTTGGTATGACAGTTATATATACTGATATAATAGGAAAAGCTACGGGCTGTGATGAATATGAGTTCTGTGAATTAAACGATGTGTTAAGAAGAGCAGATTATGTATCATTACACATACCATTCATTAAAGAGCAAGGAGCTACTATTGGAAAAGAACAACTAGCTATGATGAAGGATGGATCATTCCTAATCAACTGTGCTAGAGGTGGAGTAGTTGACGAAGCTGCTTTAGTGGAAGCTTTAGATAGTGGAAAACTAGCAGGAGCTGGAGTAGATGTTTTTGTTGAAGAACCAACTAAAAATGAAACTTTAGTTAATCATCCAAAGGTTTCTGTAACACCACATATCGGTGCTGCAACTGAGGAAGCTCAAACAAGAATAGGTACTGAAATAATAAGTGTTATTTGCGATTTTTTCAAATAAATTAATTAAATGAGGGAGGAATAATCATGGCAGTAGTAAGACCTTTTAAAACATACAGGCCACAAGTAGACTTAGTAGAGAAAGTAGCAGCTCTTCCTTATGACGTTATGAATAGTGAAGAAGCTAGAGAAATGGTAAAAGGTAACCCTTATTCATTTCTACACGTTGATAAACCAGAAGTAGATTTATCACCAGAAATAGATATTCATAGTGAGCAAGTGTATTTAAAGGCTAGAGAAAACCTTCAAAAAATGATTAGTGATAAGGTGTATATTCAAGAGGAAAAACCTTGTATGTACATTTATAGACAAATAATGAATGGAAGACCTCAAACCGGTATAGTTGCTTGTACCTCAATTGATGATTATATGAATGATATAATCAAAAAACATGAATTAACAAGAGCAGATAAAGAACTTGATAGGATCAATCATGTTGATTATACAAATTCTAATACTGGACCAATATTCTTAACATATAGACATAAAGATGAAATAGACAGCATAGTAAAGAACTGGACAGAAACAAAAACACCAGTATATGATTTTAAATCAGAAGATGGGGTATCTCAAATTGTTTGGGTTATAGATGAGGAAGAAGTTATAAGTAAGCTATCAGCTATATTCGCTGAAACAGATTATTTATATATAGCTGATGGTCATCATAGATCAGCTTCAGCTGTTAAAGTTGGATTAAAGAGAAGAAAAGATAATCCATCATACACCGGTGATGAAGAATTCAATTTCTTCTTATCAGTTATATTCCCAGACAATGATTTATATGTAATGGATTATAATAGAGTTGTTGCAGATTTAAACGGAAATTCTTCAGAAGAATTTATGAATAAAGTTGCTGAAAAGTTTGACATCGCTGCTTATGAAGGTGAAGGTCAATTTAAGCCAGAGGTTCAAAGAACATACGGAATGTTCCTAGATGGAAAATGGTATAAATTATCCGCTAAAGAGGGAACTTTTGATATGAATGACCCAGTAGATAGATTAGATGTATCAATACTTCAAAAGAATCTATTAGAACCAATTCTAGGAATTGATGATCCTAGAACAAACTCAAGAATTGATTTCGTGGGTGGAATAAGAGGACTTGGAGAACTTGAAAGAAGAGTTAGCGAAGGTATGAAGGTTGCATTTTCTATGTGTGCTACAACTATGGATGATTTAATGGATATAGCAAACGCAGGAAAAATAATGCCTCCTAAATCAACTTGGTTTGAGCCAAAGTTACAAAGTGGGATATTTGTTCACGAATTATAATTTAAAATCACGGTAAAAATGGGGCTATTTAATAAGGGGAAAAAGACTGCGCACATGCGTGGTCTTTTTAAATATATAGGGCATAATAAAATTATATAATTAATAAATTTAAACACTTGTTATATTACTATCTTTATGGCAAAATAATTATTGTTAATGGTTATGATATAGAGATATTAGAATATTTTAAACTTTATTATATAAAAACATTGATGTATTTACAATAATATATATTGCAAAGGGGATAGAAGCATATGGCACAGCATTCATTGTCAAGAACAGAGTTGCTTATAGGTAAGGATGGGTTAAATAAATTACAGGAAAGTAAGGTAGTAGTTTTCGGAATAGGTGGAGTTGGTAGTTATACAGTTGAAGCATTAGTAAGAGCCGGAGTTGGAAAATTAGTATTAATAGATGACGATACATTATGTTTAACAAATATAAATAGACAAATACACGCTACATTTAAGACAGTAGGTAAAAGCAAAGTTTTAGTAATGAAGGATAGAATACTAGAAATAAATCCTAAATGTGAAGTTATTACCCATGAAACCTTCGTAACTGCAGAAAATATGTCAGAGATAGTTACTGAGGATACAGATTATGTAGTAGATGCCATTGATACAGTAACTTCTAAAATAGCTTTAGTTGAATACTGCAGAGAACATAAGATTGATATTATATGTAGCATGGGGACAGGAAACAAGTTAGATCCAACTCTATTTAGGGTTGCAGATATTTACGATACGAAAATATGTCCGCTTGCGAAGGTTATGAGACATGAACTTAGAAAGAGAAATGTTGATAGTTTAAAGGTGGTTTATTCAGAGGAAATACCTACGAAGCCAAAACTTGATGAAGTTATAACCTGTAAAGAAGGTTGTATATGTACAGGAGGTTCAAAAAAATGTGCTATTAAAAGACAGATTCCGGGTAGTATATCTTTTGTTCCTCCAGTAGCGGGACTCATAATTGGTGGAGAAGTGATTAAGGATTTAATTAAAAAAAATAATAATGGCTAAAGTTAGAGGTATGAAAAAAGATAAGAGTGGAACTAATCCACTCTTATCTTTTAGTAATCACCCTTATGCATGAACTTACCATTTATTTAAAAATGAATATAAAGCAGGATAAACATTTAAACTACTCATTAAAGATATATACTCATCCATAGCTTTATCATTCTCCGTGGCAGTTTTTACAGCTCTTATCATTAAGTTTTTAGGTGTTTCTAAGGGTGAAATATATTCTACCATAGAAACCTCATATCCTTTAGCCTCTAGCATCAAAGAACGCATTCCATCTGTTAGGATATCGGCCATTCTTGCTTTAAGCACACCTTGCTTTAGTATACTTTTAAAAGGTTCATAAGAGTATTGACTTAAAAGCTCTTTATGACAACAAGGAACTGCAATGATTACATCAGAGTCTACTCTTATGCCTAAAGCTAGCGCCATATCTGTAGCTGTATCACAGGCATGCAATGATAATACTACGTGTACACTCTTATCAGGCTCATAGTTTTCAATATCTATAGCATGGAACTCCATATTCCTATAGTTTAAGTTTTTCGCCATGATTTTAGAGGAGTCTATTACTGATTCGGAATAATCTAGCCCGATAAAATGACATTTCTTCTTTTTAACTTCAGTTAAATAATAATTCAACACAAAGGATAAATAAGATTTGCCACAACCGCAATCTAGTATATTTATAACTTGATTCCGTGGAAGCTTATCTAAAACCCCTTCTAGTAGTTCAACATAGTGGTCAATTTGATTATACTTTCTTATTTTATCATTTTTAATCTTACCTTCCTTACTCATTATACCTATTTCTTTTAGTAGAGCATCTGCCTTGCCAATCTTTATGTAGTAATCTCTATTTAAAAGGGTAGAGGTAGTTCCACTGATAGGAGAAGGAGATGGATTAGGAGATGTAATAGTTGAATCTTTAGCATCTATAGAGTTCACATCTAAGTTCTTCATAGTAACGTTTTTATTATCTGCAGAAATTAAAATAACAGAACCTCTTTCACTATAAATTAAAGATAAACATTCATAGTTTTTAGCCTCTTTAATTATGTTAGAAAATAACTGAGAAATATCTAAAGTCTCTGTTTTTCCATTAAAATTATATTTAATGATCCCATTGTCATAAAGGCCAATGCCTTTAAACTCCTTTAGACCTGTTATGTAAGTAACATTAATTTGTTTAAATATTGAACAGTTTTCAGAAAACCTACTTTCTAGTCCCATGAGAAAAAGTTTTAGTTTACTAATATTTTGCTTATTCATTGTGCTCAAACCTTCCTTTTATTATTATTATTATTAAAATCTAGCATAAGTATAATAGTGAGTTAAAGCCTATTAGATAAAAATATAATATCATAATTATAACCACGTAGTAAAATTACAGACATAAAATTAGCGAAATGTGAATCTTGGCTGTATAGTATATTGAACTATAATTATTTATGCTATAATAAACGTGATTAATGAAGATAACTATGGACAAGTGTTATATACCAGAGTTTTATAAGGGGGAAATCAATTGAAAATCAAAAATAATATTATAGTTATAATTTTTATATTTATTATGATGGCAGTAAATGCAATGGCAGAAAACACTAGAGGTATATTTATACCATCTTTTAAAGCTGACTTTAGTATAGATAATACTAGCATAGGAATAATGCTATTTATTGGTTCCTTAGCGTACATATTATTTACTTATATTGGAGGATTACTCTGTGAGCGTATAGGTCAAAAGAAAGTTATCATACTTGGAATTGCATTTATGTTCTTTTCACTGGCATTATTATCAGTAGTAGACAGCTATATGGCTTTTTTAGCAGACATGTTTATTATGAATATAGGACTTGCACTTACAAGTATAGCTATAAATACATTAGTGCCGGTGTTATTTTTAAGCTATCAAGCTATCCTTATGAATATAACTCATTTCTGTTATGGAGTAGGGGGAGCGTCAGGTCAAGCGCTTGGTGGAATATTGATGGGTAGAGGCTTTACTTGGAGAAATATATATTTAGGAATATCAGTTTTATTTGTAATATTGTTTATTGCATTTACTTTCATAAAGATTCCTCATACTCACAAGTATAGTGAACGAAGTAAAATGAATATATTGGGTGTTTTAAGAAATAAAGTAGTTAATTTTTATGTATTTGCATTAGGATTTTATGTTTTTGCAGAGATTGCTACATTAAGTTGGATGGTGAATTATATAAAAGATAATTATAAGTATAATAGCAGCAAGAGCGCTTTTTATAGTGTTATGTTTTTAATTATTTTTAGCATAGGAAGGTTAGTGGGAGGATTTGTAGTTGAAAAAATAGGCTACTTAAAAGCAGTTATGAGCTCCTTAATAATTGCAGTAAGCTTATTTACCTTAGGGTTAGTTATTGGAGAAAAAGGTCTTATAATACTATCCGCTTCAGGCTTATTTTTTGCTATAACCTTTCCAACCTTAGTACTTACTATAAGTAAGGTGTTTAAACAAAACACTTCTTATATAACGGGAGTAATAATCACATTGACCTCTTCAGTTAATATGTTACTTAATTTAGTAATAGGCAAGCTAAATGACAAAATTGGTACTTATTTTGCTTTTTATATGATCCCAATCAGCCTAGTAGTATCAATAATTTTTATATATCTTATCTATATAAATACAAAGGACGATTTTACTTTAGATAGAGAGGTTAATAATGAATAAGAGTAAATATGTAAGTTTGGAAGCTGTAAAGGGTAACGAGAGAGAGTATGTAATAAAAGATAATACTTATATTATACTAGGAAGAATATTTATCGTGGAGTTAGATAAAGTAAACAAATTCTGTCAATTCAGATTGAAATTTTATAAAGATACCAACGAAAATTATAAGTATTTAAAAGACTCGTTAAATATTATACTAAATACATTGTTTAGAAACATGGGAATAAACAAAGTAAATGTTATGGCTCATGAAACTATGAACACAAGAGCTTTTACTGATTTGGGATTTGAATTAGAAGGTATTGTCACGGATAGCATAATAAATAAGTCTGAATATCAATCAGAATTCATGTTTGGTATAAATGAATTTTCTTTTAGCAAAAACTTAATGAGAAGAGAGCTTACCATTGATGGTAGAAATATTAAAATCCAGGTGTTAACTCCAAATGATGCAGTAGAGGTATTAGACTTTCACTTAAAAAACAGAAAATTTTTAAGTTGCTTTGAACCTTCTAGAGATGAAACCTTTTATACCTTAGACAGCCAGAGACATACTCTAGCTGAAAGCTATAAACAATTTTTGAATGGTAGTGGTGTTAACTTCGGGATATTTAAGAGTAATAAGCTTATTGGAAAAATAAGAATATCAAATATTGTTATGGGTATTTTCAAGAATGCCTTTATAGGCTATTCTATGGATGAAAAAGAACAAGGTAAAGGATATATGAAGGAAGCAGTTAAGCTTGTATTAGCATATGCTTTTGAGGAATTAGAATTACATAGAATAGAAGCAACTACATTAATAGATAATGAAAAATCCCAAGGGGTTTTAAGAAGTTGTGACTTTAAAAAACTTGGTATAAGTGAAAAATACTTATATATAAATGGTGAATGGAGAGATCATGTGGTTTTTTATAAGGTGAAATCATAACCTTTAGCAATGCAATATTAATGACTTCAGAGTGGATGTAATCTCCAACTGAGGTTTTTTCTATGTATTGGATTACCATTTATCAAAGTTTGTGATATAAATACTTTTATAATTTTAAGGATTTGTATGAATTTATAGGAGTATAGCTGTATACGAATCCTAGTGTATCAATATGAGAAAAACGTAGTATTCATAAGAAAACTAGACTATAATGCACTTATATTCATGTGAATGGTGTATATGGCAAAATAGATGTGAATGATTATGATAATATATTACATGTTGCTGCAGTTTGGCAGAAACAAAACAATCATTGTAGCAGAGAATTTTGTTTGAAAGATTAAAAAACTGTTGACATATGATTAGATAACTGATAGAATAGTAGAAGTCGTCACATGATGACAAATAGCATTGGTCTTTGAAAATTAAACAGAGAAATAGGTAAAGAAACGAAATAATATTTCGTTAAACCAGTTAATTACTTTAGTAAAAGTAAATTTTTAGTTGTAAAACT
>CALJTN010000219.1 GCA_937976175.1 uncultured Clostridiaceae bacterium
CTCATAGCTAAAACAAATAGCATCTGCATATCTATAGTTTCTTATATCCCATGGCACTTCCTTACAAAGAAGACCTGTCTTAATCTGACTGTCTAGGAGCTTAACTCTTTTTACCGATTCACCGTTATAAGAATGTACGACCACTTTATTCTGAACCCCTAATTCTTTTACTGTTTCTACAACCTTTTCTTCTATACCTTTGTATTCATCTTCACTATTTTTAATTTCAATATAAAGCCTAACATTATATTTTTTCACTAGATCTAATGCTAACTCAATAGATGATATTTTTTCGCCCTTATATTTAGGATTATATTTCACCCCTGCATCAAACTGCAAAACTTCTTGTAGCGTGTAATCTTTAATAAAGCCTGTCCCGGTTGTAGTGCGGTCAAGTTTATTATCATGAATAATAACTAGCTTACCATCTTTAGTCATATGAATATCTACTTCTATGCCGTCACAGTAACCTTCAGTTAATGCTTTAACAAAAGCTATATTGGTATTTTCGGGGTATTTGCCACTAAATCCTCTATGGGCAATATTGAGTACTCTGTACATGTTTTCCCTCCTGTGTAAGTTCATGGTTATTTTGATAATTACTATTTTTTAAGGATGGTGTTTATTCATAATATAATTATATACTATTTTAGTAGTATTTCATAATGATTTCTTGTTTTAATTTTATAGTCGGTTACTTGCTAATTCTTTGATCTAAATTGTATTGGTTGTACTTCCGGCGTAATTTCTTTAAATAAAAATCCTTGTTTTTTTAATCCCTCTACTATTTGCGGAAGTGCCTCAACAGTTGTTCCTTTAACTGATGTATCATGCATCAGTATGATTGCATGATTTTTATCTTTAGCTCCTTCTAGAACAGAATCTATAATGATTTGTACATCCTGAGTACCTGTTTGAGCATCTGTTGAATCTACATTCCAATCATAATAAATAAAACCTTCTTGCTCTATTTGAGAAATAATTTCAGGCATAATATCTTTACCATTATATCTTTTACTCATGCTGTTATTTGATCCTCCAGCAAATCTAAAAATGGTTGGCTTCACCCCTGTGATTTCTTGAATCAAGTCAGATAATTTATGAATATCTGCCATAAAAATATCTACACTTTTATAAATTTCATGAAACTTATGCGTATAAGAATGAACTGCAAGGGTATGGCCTTCATCAAAAATTCTTCTATAAGTAGCTTCTTGACTTGGATCCCCTACTACAAAAAAAGTAGCTTTTATACCATTCGCTTTAAGAAAGTCTAATATCTTAATGGTATTTTTACTAGGGCCATCATCAAATGTGAGATAAGCATACTTTTTACTATTTTCTTCTAGGTTAATAGTCGTTTCTGGGTTAATAGTCATTTCTGGGTTATCCTTTTTGAACTCTTCTAACTTTCTTTCTAATTCTTCCGCCTTATTTTTAAGATCTTCTTCTTTTATTTTAAGATTATCTACTTCTCTTTCTAAATTCATTTTTTCTAATTGTACCAAATTTAATTCATTTTTAGTTTCATTCAGCTCTTGCATTTTGTTAATCATTCGATGTGCTAAAAAGCCTGTTGCACCTATTAGAATAATTGATAAAATTAAAAAAATAATTATAGACTTAGTCTTTGATTCTTTATTTTGACGCAGTTTCATAATTTTCACCTCTTCTTAATACACTATGTCGGATGTCACATCTTAATCTGCTCATTTTCTCTTATCATTCTCTTAACATAGAGTCTGGGATAACGATGGGTTCAAACCTAACTAACTGCTTATTAAGTCTATCTAATTTTTCTCCATAATACTCTAACTGCTCTTTAGATGTATCGATCTGTTGTTGTAAATTGATAGTGCTTTGTTTTACTTCTTCTATATTAATCAGATTTTCTCCTACTATTTTACCAACATAAAAAAAACCACTTATTAGTGCGATTGTGGCTGCTGATCCAATGAGTGTTACGGTTATTAACACAATTAAAAAAACATTTTTCTTACGTCTTTTGCCTGAGTTGATATAATACGCCATTTTATGTACTATCCTTTCTTTTATTCTGTATGATAAAGTCTCTTTTTAGATTATACTATGTTTTATTGTTATTTTAAATACCCTTTGTATACTATTAATTGGTATTTTATTGTAAAAACTTGTATATATCCTACTATTACTCATGCTACTGCTTTTATTATCCCCGTATAGAATAAGCTTATTCTATATAATGAGAAACAACTTTTTATGTTATAGTATATGAGAAGCCAAAGATGATGTGGGTAATAGGAACTTTAAAAAATAAAAGAAAGGGGTTTTGTAATGTATTTAATAGATATGCATGTACATACAGCTGAAACCAGTCGTTGTGGTATGGTGGCAGCTCAAGAGCTTGTTATGTATTATCATAATATAGGCTATCAAGGACTTATCATAACAGATCATTATTATCGTCCTTTTTTCGAAAAAATAGTTGGTTGTACTTGGGAAGAAAAAATTCAGAGATTCTTAAAAGGATATCATTCTGCTTTAAAAATTGGAGAAGATGTGGGCATGCAAATCTTCCTGGGGATGGAAATACAGTTTGAAGAAAATCCTAACGATTATTTAATATATGGTATTGATGAAGCCTTTTTGATAGAAAATCCTAATTTATATTCATTAGGACTCAAAAAATTTCGTAGCCTAACAAAAGATCAAGGTATTATGATCTTTCAAGCTCATCCTTTTCGAGTTGGCTTAGTGCCTGCCGAAGCCTCCTTATTAGATGGTGTAGAAGTATATAATGGTAACCAGCGTCATAATTCTCATGATCATTTGGCCGTTGATTTTGCAAGAGAGCATCATTTGCTTGCTCTATCTGCCTCTGACTATCATCAAGAAGAAGATTTAGGCCAGGGTGGCATTGTACTTTCTACCCCAGTAAAAGATTGGCATACATTGTCACAAGTCCTCAAAGAAGGAAAATATCATCTTAAAGCATAAGGTGATTTTACTGTTAAAGTGTTTTCCTTAAGTAAAAAAGAGTTTAACTTCGGATACTTATAGTATTTTCTCTTAGTTCCACATGAGGATGGGAGGCTTTTAATATTCGGTGTAACGCTACTGCTTATTACATTCACCCCAGCTCAGCTGGGGGAGTAATATTTGTCATTTAGTTTTATCTTTCAGCTTCACGCTTTAATAAGGATAATAAGGATAAGTAGGATAAGTAGGATATGCTGAAATATACGGATATGGTGAAATATTATACGGATAAGGTAATAATGATAATGCTAATAATTCAGCAAGTGGAAATCTTCTTCGTCTAAATCGTCTAACCCTTCTAGGCCTACCATATGGCCTCTGTCTATTATAACTGCTTCCATCTTCTGGATTTCTATCTTGTGGATTTTCATCTTCTCGATATATTACATCCTCACCCATAAGAACATCAACATGGTCAAGCTCTGCACCTATAACAATACCATCTACTTCAGTTCCATCTTTCATTCTTAAGACAGTGTGATAATACATCATTTTTTTGCATAAATCATATAAACTTTGTACATCCACGCTATTATTTCCTTCTAATTCCATTTTTACCAACTCCTTTCTATACTATAATATTATTTTTTTTAAAAAGTGTTCTACTTATAATAAATAAATCATTTTTTCTAACTATCACATCTTGAATAATATAAATTTTCTATTTATATAATAAAATCCACCTTCTAGACCTTGAAAAAGACAGAGCCAAAGCCCTGCCTCATTTAAAATGATATTTTTATTAATGTAATATTCACTTATTTATTTGATATTTTTATTATCACCGCATAAGTCGGATCTTATTTGCTTATGCCCTATCTATGTAGAGATACGATTTTCCACTTAATTTCTGCTAAAATTTACTTCTTGATTTCCATAATATCTCTAAAAAATTTATATTATTGCTTTTGAGACTATTTCCAATTTTATAAATATCGTCTGTAACAATTTGAAAATTAATTCCTCTACCTAAAGAATATTTCAATTCTCCAGTATTCCAATGTCCATTAATTTCCTCAATCATAATTTGCGCTTCACCATAAGAAAGAAATGCAAATTTTTCCCCCACCCTCTCATATTCCAAGTCAAAACCTAAAATATTTATATAAAAATCTTTAGACTTATTAATATCCGATACAGATAATTCTGGAATTAAACCATTAAATTTCATAAATATTTCTCCTCTTTATATATAATTACTACA
>CALJTN010000220.1 GCA_937976175.1 uncultured Clostridiaceae bacterium
CAACATAAGTGTTAGGTAAGAACAAAAAACATATGTAAGAAGATAACAATATGGGAATAATGTGTATAAATATATAGTAAACATAAAGTTTGCAAAGTTGTAACAGGATTGCCACACAATTGCCACACTAAAAACCAATAATGGAAGTAATGAGAAAGTCAATTTCTTAAAACTCGAGGAGGTATTTATTATGGTAAAGAAAAAACTGTATAGTAGGCTACTTGTATTAGGTCTTGCTTCAAGTATAGCTATTTCAAGTGGAATTGTAGCATTTGCACATAGTGGGAAGGTTACTAACTTACAAAAATCTAAAATTGAAGGTAAATTAGATGGTTCAATTAAAGGGAGAGCTTTTAAAGCAGGTATTCAAAAGGATGAAATGCAAAAATGCAATTTTTTGACAGAGGTATTAGCTACTGAGGTAAAAGCTGGCGTTATAACTCAAGCTGAAGCTGATAAAGTAACGGCATTCTTAAAAACTAAAGAAGATGCAAGGAAGGCTGAAATGGATGCACAAAAAGCTAAGATAGAAGCTATGACTGATGCAGAGAAAAAAGCAGCCATGGAAGCTAAAATAGCAGAAAGAGTTGCAGAAAAAGCAAAGCTACAAGCAATGACTGTTGAGGAACGAGCTGCTTATATGGAAGCTAATAGAGCTAATAGAATAAACATATTCACTGAGCTTGTAACAGCGGGTATTTTAACTCAAGATAAAGCTGATAAAATACAAGCTGCATTACCTCAAAAGTTTAAAAAAGAAAGAGGTCAGGGCAGACAAAAAGGTGATGCTATTTAAATTGTAATCTTATATGTAAAATGATATAATAGACTTATAAGTAAGAGATAGTAAAAACCATGACTAAGATTTATAAGGAAATATTTTAAAATTAACGAATGAGGTGAAGTCTATGTTAGTTTATAATGATAAAGTTTCTACCATTGAAAATTATCTAAAAGTCACTAATATAGGCCTATGTAGCTTTACTACCTTAAAAATTAATATGGGGTTAATTTGTAATTTAGTTAAAAACACCTAGAAAGGGATATGTGCTTTCTAGGTGTTTTATTTTTAGAATTTAAGAGCCAAGATATTTTAAAAAATAACTAGCTAGTATACTAGTCTAAGCTAAACCAATATAGAGGGGGAGTTAACTATGAGTAAAAGCGAAATTATAATTAAGGGATTACCTGTAAAAACCACTAGACTGGAGTGTGGCGATGTTAATTTACTATTTCAAGTAGACACCTATGATGGTATGCAATCGATTTATAGAGTAATTGTAAAAAAGGATTATTGGAGAGATGCAGTGGAAGGTATGAAGGATGCAAATTACTTTGTAATTAAAGGTGAACTAAAAGCATGTGTAAATAGCAAGGGTACGCCTTTCATTTCAGTAGAAGCAGCCTCAATTAAAATATTCCATCTGTTAAAAGATGGAAATGGACAAATAGATTTAAATTATGAAATGCCAACTGGAACGGACGAAATAATGGATATTTCAAAGCTAGTAAATGAAAATGAAGATCTGTCTGTAAAACGTTCAAAGAACAAAGCAATAAATTATATGAAAAACAATAAAAAGTTTAGTAAACCTATTGTTGTTAAAAGAGGAAGCCTTGTAATAGTGTCAGGACATGATCAATATGCAGCTGCACAAGAACTTGGAATAAACAATGTACCAGTGTCCTATGAGGAGAATTAAAAATACCGGGTTTTATCAATTATCTACATCCTTATGATGAGACACGTTTAATAGGGTTTGGATATATAAAACAGGTAAAAAGTAATTCTTGACAGAATTGTTATTTTGTATTATAGTTAAAAAAATGAAATATAGTTAAAGCAGTGAATAAGAAAAGTAAGTATGTTTGAGATTTTAAGAGAACCGGCGATGGTGTGAATCCGGTATTGTAGAACTTACTGAATGGGCTTGTGAGTTGGAACTGAAATAATAGTAGGTAACACGGTTTCTCCCGTTATAGAGATAGGGTATCAGATATAAGAATCTCGTACCTAAAAGAAGAGGGTTATTTTTCTATAACCAAATTTGAGGTGGCACCACGGATATACCGTCCTCTATACATGAAGAAATCATGTATAGAGGACTTTTTTATTTGCTTTTTTACTGCTGAAAGCTATATATGTAAGTTTTTGAAATTTAAAGGAGGCTATATCATGGAAAACAATAATGGATACTTTGGACAATTTGGGGGAGCTTATGTACCGGACGTATTAAAAGATGTACTAAAAGAAGTGGAAACAAATTTTTATAAATATATTGAAGAAGAAGATTTTTTAAAAGATCTACATTACTATAATAAACAATATGTAGGTAGGGAAAATCCGCTATACTTTGCAGAAATGCTTACAGCAAAAGTAGGTGGAGCGAAGATTTACCTAAAAAGAGAGGACTTAAATCCTACCGGTGCACATAAAATTAATAATACCATCGGACAAGTTCTTTTAGCCAAAAGAATGGGGAAGAAAAGAGTTATTGCTGAAACGGGAGCGGGACAGCACGGTGTTGCCACAGCAACGGTTTGCGCTTTATTTGGTATGGAATGTATTATATATATGGGTGAAGTAGATACAAAAAGGCAAGAGTTAAATGTATTTAGAATGGAACTTCTAGGTGCAAAAGTTGTCCCTGTTACCAGTGGAACGGCTACACTGAAGGATGCAGTAGACGCAGCACTAACGGATTTTGTTGAAAATGCCGAAGATACATTCTACTTACTAGGTTCAGCAGTAGGGCCTCATCCTTATCCAACCATGGTAAGAGAATTTCAGAGTATCGTTGGAAAAGAAGCTCGAAAACAGATATTGGAGGCAGAAGGAAGGTTACCGGATTATTTAGTAGCCTGCGTTGGTGGGGGGAGTAATGCTATTGGTCTTTTCCATACCTTTGTAAATGATAAAGAAGTAAAGATCATAGGGGTAGAACCTGCTGGAAAAGGGCTCCATACAAAAGATCACGCTGCATCAATATCGAAAGGAACGGTGGGGATTATCCACGGCTTCAAATGTTATACATTACAAGATGAGAAGGGAGAACCACTACCAGTGCATTCAATGGCAGCAGGACTAGACTATCCTGGAGTTGGTCCAGAGCAC
>CALJTN010000221.1 GCA_937976175.1 uncultured Clostridiaceae bacterium
TTGGAGACGTAATGGGAAGTGCTGATTTTGAAAAAATGTTTTATTATGAAGGAAAGGATTTAGGCAATACTTATTCTACTAGTAAAACGAGCTTTAGAGTTTGGGCGCCAACGGCAACCGAAGTAAAGCTTGCAATTTATAAAAAGTGGGATGATAAAAGTGGTAATGAAGTTAATATGAAAAAAAGTGAAAAGGGAACGTGGACCGTTGACTTAAAAGGAGACCAAAAAGGCATATTTTATACTTATAAGGTTAATGTTGGCGGAGTTTGGAATGAGGCTGTAGATCCTTATGCTCGATCTGTGGCTGCCAACGGAGATAAGGGCGCTGTAATAGACTTAGAGGAAACAAATCCTAAAAATTGGAAAAACATTGAAAAACCTAAATTTTCAAACTTGACTGATGCAATTATATATGAATTACATGTTAGAGACTTTTCTATAGACGAAAACAGTGGCATGCAAAATAAAGGGAAATTTTTAGCTTTTACTGAAACAGGAACAAAGGGAACTGATGGCAAGAGTACAGGTGTTGATTATATAAAGGACTTAGGGATAACACATGTTCAGCTTTTGCCAATATTTGATTATGCTAGTGTGGATGAAACTTCCACTAAGCCACAATTCAACTGGGGTTACGATCCTAAAAACTATAATGCACCTGAAGGAAGTTACTCAACAGATCCATACAACCCTAGCATAAGAGTTAAAGAATTAAAACAAGCCGTACAATCACTTCATCATAATGGGCTAAGAGTAATTATGGATGTGGTGTATAATCACATGTATAGCAGTAAGGACTCTAATTTCAATAAATTAGTGCCTGGGTATTATTTTAGATATAGTAAAAATGGATCAGATGCAAATGAAAGTGGTTGTGGTAACACCATTGCTTCAGAAAATGCAATGGCAAGGAAATTCATTGTAGACTCAGTAATATATTGGGCAAAAGAATATAATTTAGATGGTTTCAGATTTGATCTAATGGGTCTGCTTGATGTAAAAACAATGAATGAGGTTAGAAAAACACTAAGTAGCATAGATCCATCCATTATAATCCTTGGAGAGGGATGGGATATGGGTACTACCCTTTCAGCAGATGACAAGGCCATACAAAAAAATGCAAACAAAATGCCTGAAATATCCCATTTCAACGACACAATAAGGGATGGAATAAAAGGTAGTGTATTTGAAGCAAAGGATAAGGGCTTTGTTAATGGTAAAACCAATATGGAAATAGACATAAAAAAAGGTATAGTGGGAGGAATAGACTATTCAGGTGATATAACAACTTGGGGAAAGGTAGAACCTGTGCAATCTGTTACTTATGCTGAAGCTCATGATAATAATACATTATGGGATAAACTGCTTCTAACAAATCCAGAGGATGACCATGAAACAAGATTAAAAATGCATAGAATAGCAGATGCTATGATTTTTACATCTCAAGGTATTCCATTCTTCCAAGCAGGTCAGGAATTTTTGAGAACTAAGGGTGGAGATCACAACTCTTATAAATCAGATGATAGTGTAAATAAACTTGATTGGACTCAGAAATCTGAAAACGCGGACACTGTTGATTATTTTAAAGGTTTAATAATCTTAAGAAAGGCACATCCTGCCTTCAGAATGACCTCAGCGAATATGATTAAGGAAAACTTAAAATTTTTAGAAGTGCCTAAAAATGTGGTAGCCTATGAAATAAGCCCTAATGCAAACATGGATTCATGGGAGAATATCATAGTAGCCTTCAATGCAAATAGAGAAGACATAACCATCAAGTTATCTAAGAAAGGCACATGGAATATTGTAGTAAATGGTGAGAAAGCGGGAGTTGAAACTATCAAACAATTTAAAGGAGACTCATTAGTAGTTCCTGCACTAAGCTCTATGGTAATTTATTATGAAACGAAAAATATATTTACAACATTGACCTTTTGGATTTATACTTTATTGATTTTAGGTGCAAGTAGTGGCATGATGTTGTTTTTAAGGGGTAGAAAAAAAGCTTAATTTATCTATACTATTTGTTTCAATTTACAATAAAAGTATTCTAGTATATAATTTAGTTATAAGTGCAACACCACTGAATAACAGTTAGGAGTAGCTTAGGATATTCTAAAATTTTCAATTTTGCATAAGGGAGATGTTTAAATGTTATGAATAATATTTTTTATAGTAATTTTGATTTTTAGTGCTACTTTTATTATAGCATGGCATTTTTCTAATAAAATTATATATCCTAAGGTTGCAAAATATAATTATACTTATGATTATGAAGTGGAAGAAGGAAGAATAGAAATAACGAAATTTAATAGCTTGGAGAAACAAGAAGTATATATAGATTCTCAGTATGGCTATAAAATTCATGGACTCTTCTTCCCAAACAGTAGTTCAAAAAAAGCTATTATATTATGTCATGGAATAACTTGGAGTTTATATGGATCTGTTAAGTACATGGATATGTTTTTAAAAAGAGGATTTGCTGTGTTCATTTATGATCATAGAAATCATGGCTTAAGTGGTGGAAAAGATACTTCTTTTGGATACTATGAAAAGTTTGATTTGAAAAAATGTACAGATTGGGTAGTTAACAAATTAGGAAAAGATGTAATAGTAGGACTGCATGGTGAGTCTATGGGAGCTGGCACAGTGCTTCAAAATATTGCAATAGACCCAAGAATTAAGTTTTGTATTGATGACTGCGGATACTCTGATGCAGAAGATTTATTTAGGTATAGATTGGAAAAAGATTATAATATAAAAAAAGTCCCATTAATGAGCTTATCAAGCAAAATTAGCAAAATGAGAGTTGGTTGGAGCTTCAAAGATGTATCACCTATAACTACTCTATCAAAGTTAGAAATTCCAATACTCTTTATTCATGGGGAAGAAGATGACTATGTGCCTACTTTTATGTGTAAACAAATGTACTCAGTAAAGAAAGGGTACAAAAATATATACATTGCTCCAAATTCAGGTCATGCTGAATCATATTGGAAGAATAAAGATGAATATGATAAAAAGGTGGGGGAGTTTTTAGAGGCTATCAATATAATTTAAAGGAAAAGGGAGCTGTTTAAATGATTTATAAAGAATATGGAAAAACAGGCAAGATGGTATCTACAATTGGCTTTGGTGGAATGAGATTTAGAAAAGAAGACTATGAAAAATCTCTATATGAGGCTGCAAAGGTAGCAGTTAGGGCAAATGAACTTGGTGTAAACTATTTTGACACAGCTCCTTTTTATTGTGATGATAAAAGTGAAGAAGTAATGGGAGAAGCTTTTAAATACATGAAGAATTCCTTTTATGTATCTACTAAAAGTGGTATTTCTAGTGAGAAAGATGCAACTGCAGTTAGAAAAAGAATAGATGGTTCTTTAAAAAGACTTGGCATTGAAAAAATAAATTTCTTTCATATGTGGTGCATACTAAACCTAGAACAATATAAACAAGTGATGGCACCTGGTGGTCCTTACGAAGGAGCACTTAGAGCAAAAGAAGAAGGATTAATAGAACATATAGTATTCTCTACACATTGCAATGGAGATGAAATCGAAACTATAGTGAATGAAGGTTATTTTGAAGGAGTAACCCTTGGTTATAACGCAACTAATTTTGCCTTTAGGCAAAAGGGAATAAAGGCTGCCTATGAAAAGGGGCTTGGAGTAGTTACCATGAATCCTTTAGGTGGAGGAGTTATTCCACAAAACCCTAATTTTTATTCTTTTATCAAAGAAAATGAAGAAGATACACTTGTGCAAGCTGCATTAAAATTTAATGTTTCCCATAAAGAAATAACTATAGCCTTAGCTGGTATGGGATCAATAGAAGAGGTAGAAGAAAATGTTAAAGCAGGAGAAAATATAGGGGAAATGACTGCAGAAAAACTCACAAGGTTTTCAGCAAAAATTAATTCCTCTTTGGATACTCTTTGTACTGGATGTCAATATTGTGTTGGTTGCCCTAAGGATATTCAAATACCTAAGATTATGGATGCTTATAATATGTATATCCTTAGTAATAACAATGATAGGATAGCTAGTCGCTTAAAGGGACATTGGGGTATAAATATTAAAGATGCTGGAGAGTGTATTTCTTGTGGTATATGTGAGAAAAAGTGCACTCAGCACCTTCCAATAATTGAAAGGCTAAAATATGTAGCTAATCTAAAATAAAATATCAACTTATTCAAGAAAATATTTTGCTTTAATTAATGCTTAAAAAATTAATTAATTCTTATATATTGTGATATACTAAAAGCATAAACAATAATATAAACAAAAATATAAACAATAAGCCACCTTTATTAAGGTGGCTTTTATACTATAGAAGGGATGTGCTTTAATGATATTTCAAAAGTCGTTAATATTACAGCACCGAAGGTAATGATTTAATGTTTAAGCTTCCACAAACTGAAAAGAAGTACCTATATACAACTAACTATTCTAAAGACGAAGAAAGCTTATGCAAGATGGAAATAAAGTGTCTCTTTAATAAACCCCTTAATGAAAAGCACTTGTTTTCTGATTTTTATGTAGATACCTGCAGAAGTCCTTTTGTAAAAAAGTGTATATCTATAATGTACACTGGAGATACAGTAAATCAAATTATTGATCAGATCACTATGGACAAACTGACCAGTATAAATTATAAGGTTATTTATGTTAATGCCACTGATGAAAATATAGGTTTTCATGAAGGACGCAGTATTGAATTTGAAATAGGCTCTAGCATACTGGGCGAAGCTGAAATGAAAAATCCGGAAATTATATTTGGCATAACAAAGGTAATCAATAAATGGGTATTTGGTGAATGTGAAAGTAATACTTCTGAGTGGTTATTTCATAATAAAAAACCTTTTTCTTATTCTAATGCACTAAAGGTTAATGTTTCTAGAGCACTTGTCAACATAGCCGTAGGTAATACTCTAGATTGTAGCGTTGTAGACCCTTGTTGTGGCATTGGAACAGTACTGATTGAAGCTATTTCAATGAAAGTTAACATTAAAGGTTATGAGATAAACCCCTACATAGGTGAAAATGCTAAGGCAAATCTTAGGTATTTTGGATATGAAGATATAATAACTATTGGTGACATGAATGATATTGAAAGCAAATTTAATGTGGCCATAGTTGATCTTCCCTACGGTATATTCACTCAAATCACCCCTGGAGAGCAATTAGCTATTATAAGCAGTACCCGAAAAATAGCAGATAGAATGGTAATCATTACTTTTGAGGATATGGAGCAACAAATTATCTCTGCGGGCTTTCACATCGATGATAGGTGCACTGTGTCTAAGGGGACTTTTGAGCGGCATATATTTATATGTAGTTAATACATTAGAAGTAATAAAACCGGATAACTATAGACTCTCTTTACGTAAGTCTGTGTAGTTACTCGGTTTTTGTGCTTTCATTTATAAAAGTATGTAGTTATAACTTTTCTATTGATATATCATACTTTGGAATTCTACTTACAAAGTACTTTCTTAATTCATTTTCAGATATACCTATGTGATTCTCTACTGTCCTTAGAAAAGCACAGGCAACAATAAATTCTTTTTCAGTTTTGTTTGGTTTTCTGCCTTTTTCTAAGACGAATTCAATGTAATGATCTCGTAATATATTAGAAATACATATTTGCTCATGTTTTTTAAGTTGACACCATTTTTTATTCTTTTCAAGAAGCTCTGCATTAGTCTTTTTATCATTTGTCATAAGTAAACCCCTCAATTCTTTTTATTCATAAACTAATTATATGCTACAATTATAAAAACTTACAATAGTCAGCGAAGATAAATAGCTCTATTATTGAAGGCGAAATTATTATATAATATTAATTATAAAACGTACAAAACATAGTGAGGTATTAAATATGGCTAAAAAAAGCAGTAAAAATAATGATTTTTTATATAATTCTAAGGCAAAGACATCACCACAAATATACTCTATATTAATTAAGCTAGTAAATGAAGATAAAGAAGATTTAGCACAAATAGTAATAAAAATCGACTACTTATTAGAATATGCAAGTTCGTGCATAAAACAAAAGGATTTCGAGGAAGCAAGGGACTCTCTAAATATGGCTAGAAGTAGAATGGATCGCTTGAAAAATGAAGAAGTTAATACGGAGTACTTAGAATATTTATATGCTGGAATAGCAAAAAAGGCAAAACTATAAGATAATCCATGGTACTTAGAATACATTAATTATAATGGTTAAAATATCCCAAAAGACAAATAAGTATATTTGCTCAAAGGCAAACATACTTATTTGTTTTTTTACTGCTATAGCATTAATTTTTGTAATAGCTTTTTAAGTTCTTCTCTTCCTACCAAAGCTCACATCTACAATGAATACTATTGCAGCTATTATAAGTAACAAATGAATCATAGTGCCGCCGATTCTAAATATAAGGCCTAAAGCCCAAAAGAATACTACTATTCCACCTATCCAACGTAAAAATCCCATATAAACACTACCTTTCATATATATAATTATTTACTAAATCTCTTTAATTATTATAATGACCTAAATCTAGTTGAAATATGCAGAGTGGCAAAAGGACGTTTTAGAAGAGCGGTGCTTTACTTTTAGAAATTTAGTTTTATTATTTATGGAATTTTTTTATAAATTCCTCTACTTCAGGAATGCCTCCTTGGTAGATTAAATAACCATTGTAAGGTTCTCGTTCAGTAATTTCACCACAGATAGGAGTGAGCATAATGTCTTTGACTTTGGCTAAGTCAGAAGTTTGTCCAAGCGCCCAACCTAGTTTGATATATGCGACTTCTGGTAACATATTCTCCGATGGTATCATACCCATAGTCATTAGATCTCTTCCAGTATCATATACAAACATATTCACATACCCCCACAATGTTTGCACTGTCATATAAATGGCAACTCCCTTTTGTACAGCTCGTTTAATAGCTGGGTATAGCAGTTTATTTACATGTCCAAGCCCGGTGCCTGCTATAACAATTCCCTTATAACCAAGATTAACCATAGCATCAATAATATCAGGATTCATGTTAGGGTAATAATATAATAGGGACACACGCTCTTCAAATACAGGGGTTATAGTTACATTTTGGTCACTACGACGCTGCTTGTAATCCTGACGAAGGGCGGTTATTTTCTGTGTATCTACCATTGCCAGTGGAATGTCTCCAATAGTACGGAATGTTGAACGGTAGGAGGAGTGCATCTTACGCACTCGGGTACCGCGGTGCAACAATCCATATTCATCAGAAGTAGGCCCAAACATGCATACCATTACCTCAGCAATATCTGAATATGTAGCAGTTTTAGTAGCATGAATCAAATTTAGAGCAGCATCAGAAGAAGGTCTATCAGAAGAGCGTTGTGAGCCTACCATAACTATTGGAATAGGGGAGTTTTGAACCATAAAGGAGAGAGCTGCTGCAGTATGGCTCATAGTATCTGTACCATGTCCAATTATAATACCGTGGATACCATTTTTAATTTCCTCGCCAATAGCCTCCGCTAGCACTTTGTACTGAGTTGGTCCCATATTCTCAGAGAACACTGCAAAAAGTTTCTCAGTACTTAAGTTGCAAATATCTGCAAGTTCAGGAACTGCACCATATAATTCTCCAGGCGAAAAGGATGGGATAACTGCTCCCGTACGGTAATCAAGTCGTGAGGCGATGGTGCCACCAGTTCCTAACAGCTTGATATTGTGCTTGTTTTTAGAAATTGGAAATTCTCTTTCAGGGATTTTATATTGTATTTCCTTGAAATTATATTCTTTCATTTCTTGTATGGTATTCACGGCTATTCCTATGTTATAGCCAGTAGATAACTTTATTACTATGTGACTATCATCGTCATTTTCAGAACGAGGAAGTAAAACTCCCATAAAATTGCCTCTAGTAGTTATTATTGCAGCTTCGCTCCAGATGCGCATGTTAAAGCTTTTTAGAACTTCTAGTGCTTTGCCCTTGTAGCCTTTTAAGGTATCACTCATTAACTTAAACCTCCTTTGCGAATTATACTTGCAAGTTCATGAAGAGGCATATTTCCAAAGGCCGTTACTCGTAATTCTTTCATAATCCAGCGTAACTCTGCTTCCTTATCCTTTGAAGTTCGTAGGTGTCTGAACTTTTCCTGCAAAGCTGGTATAAGAGAAAGAATACTATCAGTACTACACTTAGAGAAATTTAAGTAGTCTAAAACAGTCATCATTTCCATCTTAGGATGTTTATACAGAATAGGCAGCATCTTATATATAAGTGCATAGTCTATTGCTTGATATTTCATAAAGGCAAAGAGCTTATAGATTATTTCAAAATCAAAGGGAGAAGCTAGTTTAAGCTTTCGTTGAAGAGATTTAAGTTTGTGAGCTAATAAAGTAGCTACAAATTTAGGTTCAGTATTAAAATCATCACAAATTCTCTGTATAAGAGGAACTAAATTGTATCTTATCAGATAGAAAAAAGTATCTACTGGAATATCCCAATTTTTCAGCCTCATAATTTGATCTTTAACATCCATAGGCAAGTTACTGCCAGTAATATCTATAAGCTCTTGACTAATGGAAATAGGAGCTGAATCAGTGTCGGGATACATTCGGTCCGCACCGGGAAGTACACGTTCAAACATAGTAGTGCCATTAGGCAAGGATTTACGAGTTTCATTTGGTACTCCAATAAAGGCCAATTTACAGCGTTCTTCAATAGAGTCTAAAGCTGTGAAAATATCCTCTTTAGGGCCCCAAAAGAGAATCTGGCAATCGCCTGTTTTTGCATTAAGTAATTCACTAAGGTATTGAAAATTAAACTGGTGGTGTTCACTACGAAAATCTTCCGAATGAGTCATATTAGGCTTTTCTATGCATGCAATAACCTTCAACCGATCAGAGATCTCATCGGCAAACATTCGACCTGGCCCAGTAAAAAA
>CALJTN010000222.1 GCA_937976175.1 uncultured Clostridiaceae bacterium
GCAATACTTGAGTAAACAAGGGCGTCACCGCCCATGCTCCTCGACGGAACCGTACGTGCCCTATTAAGGCATACGGCTCTTCACATCATATTTCAATCACCTATAGAATAAACTTACTTTTACAGTTGGCTCTAATAACGGAAAAGTTCTCAGCAAGCCATTATAAAATGTATCCAGTGTGTAACTTCTTCTTTGACTTCTTCTATTAAGCCATTTAAATAGTAACCATTTGACCACATTTTGATAACTTTTCACACCTCTTGTATTATCCGTAACTCCATAATACTGGTAATGTCCCCTAAGTTTCTGATTAATCTTCTTAAACAATTCACCTAAAGGCATTACTCGGTTATTCTTAACCCATTCCTTCATTGTGTTGACTTTGCTTTGAAATTTCTTCTTACTAGTCTTAACCTTACAGCGAAAAAACCTCTTATTACCATTTAAACTACAGTAAAATGTAAATCCTAGAAAATCGAAAGTCTCGGGTTTACGCAATCCTCGTTTTGCCCTGTTTTGCCTGGCAAACCTCCCGAATTCCAATATCTTTGTCTTATCTAAAGCTAGTTCCAACCCAAACTTCTTGAATCTTTCTATTAGTCTTAGATAAAATTCTTCCGCTTCCCACTTGTTTTGAAAGCAACATACAAAATCATCACAATATCTTACTAAATATGCTTCACCACTACACTGACGTTTTACTTTAACATCAAACCAATAATCCAGTACGTAGTGCAAATATATATTTGCAAGAATCGGCGAAGCTCCATTTCCTTGAGGGGTACCTTTCTCACTTTCCAAAAGGTTTCCATCTTCCATGATTCCAGCTTTTAAAAACTTCTTTATTATTTCTATGAACTTCTTATCTGCTATATCATGTTCAAGAAATTTTATTAGCCAATCATGGTCTACGTTATCAAAAAAGCCTCTTATATCAGCTTCCACAATGTAATTCACTTTATGGTACTGCACATTTTCTATGATTTCTTTGACCGCTTGATGACAATTTCTATTTGGTCTGAATCCAAATGATTCATTAAAGAACTTTGGCTCATATATCATAGTCAATATCTGTGATATATTATTCTCAACTAATTTATCTTCATAGCATGATATACCTAACGGTCTCATTTTGTCGCTTCCATCCTTTGGAATATACACTCTCCTTATAGGTTCTGGCTTGAAGCTACCGCTTTTCATTCGTTTTACCAAATCTTTTACGTTCGCTTCTAAGTTTACAGAATAATCTTCTTTTACTAGTCCATCAATTCCTTTTGCTTTCTTTCCATCCATCGTCTTATGAATGGCTTTCAGCGTATTTTCATTGATATATGAAGCAATGTTTTGAACCCTTCCATCAAGTCTAGCTTTTTCTATGTTGTATTGTATTCCAAGTAACTCGTTAATCATATTCCTCAGCTCTCCCGTCTGTAAAACTCTCCGTTTACTTGAAGCTATGTTGTGCTAACCCCTTCCCTCCATCTGCTTTCACAGGTTTCTATGGTACTATGAGTTAGTCGGACTTCCTATAATACATTTGCTCATCTTGCTCGTTCCCTTGCTTGATTTCACATACTGATTTTTTTTTTCAGATATTATAGGACCTCAGCTGTTCTACTAACAAATTTATCATTAAACTCGCCAAGCACTCTGACCCCGGAAGAGTTATATACATCTCACCATTACGATGTATATAATGTTGTCTGCTACCAGTATAACGGCATCGACCTCTTCATTTAGATAACAATTTCGTGGCTCAATAACTTCACTTTCATTTCGGCTCGTTTACTCCCTGTCCTACGCTTAAATCTGACGTTACCGCTTCAACTCCAAGGACTCGGTACAGGCGGTTAGTTAGACCTTTCCTGGTAGAGTTTCCCTACTATTTGTTAATAACTTACTAATGAAAATAGAATTGTTTCCATTTTCAAGAGGAAACAACACGCGTTTGCGTGCTGCTTCGCAGCTCGCACTATACTTTTCGTTATAGCATTCTCTAAGAAAAAAGCGATTACTTTGTATTTACAGTGGTTTGTTCCAAATCAAAGTTTCATGTCATATAAAAAAACTCCGCTTTTACATAAAGTAAAACCGGAGTTTTTTAATTAATTTTATAATTATTCCTTATTTTCTTTCCATATTAAGAAGGCTATAAGAAACACAGAGGCATCTTTAAAGTCCCTGATATCAAAATTAGTTTCTTTCTTAATCTTATCCAGTCTATAAATCAAGGTATTCCTATGAACATATAGCTTTCTAGCAGCATCGCTGATATTAAGACCGCAATTTACAAACTGCTCAATAGTTACTATCATTTCACTATCAAGGGCATCAAATTTGTCTTTTAACATGAATAACAGCTCCTGCTTAATTTTGCTGTCTACGTTGTATACAATTTTCTCAAATAACATTTTATTATAACTAAATATATCGTCTTTTATATCAAACTTTTTTCCAAGTTCCATACATTGCACAGCATCATTATAAGCTTTCTTAATTCCTTTTATATCATAAGTTCTATCTCCATAACTTACATAACACTTACAATACAGATCTGATGCGATAGATTCCTTTATACTTTCTGTATGTTCTTCTATCTCAGCAAAGTCACCAATTACAACGATGTTATCATTATAAACTAAACTTACAACTGGTTCATTATCATATATTTGTTTTATGATGTTAAGAGATTCGTACTTACTTCCATCTACACTTATTAAAAGAATGTAACATCCTTTTTTAAGAAAAGGCAAATTAAGGCTAATATTATCAATAGAAATTTCTCTATTTTCAAGAATATCAATAACTGCTTGTTCTTTAGTTAAAAAGTGCTGTGTATATTTATTCTCGATAATATACTTAAGTAAAGATGTACAATTTTCATACTGCTTTTCTAAACTGATTATACCTTTAACACGTCCAAGCATAACAGTAAAGTTAGTGATATGTGAATTTTCAATATCTAAGTCACTGATGTATAATGCAATACCATCTTCTGTAACTACATTAAATGATATGTTTGAAGAATGACTTAAATCCTTCAGAAATTCAGTAAAATTGTACATAATGAGTTTCCCCCTATATTATTGTGTTTTCATTTTCTTTATCAAAGATGTGAATCTTATCTGTATCTAAGGCAATTTTAATCTTATCTCCAGCTTTAGCTGATGATGACCCATTAACTCTAGCTACAATATTCGTACTTCCCTTTGACATGTAAATATAAGTCTCTGCACCCATAAGCTCAGTAACTTCAACTTGCGCTTCTATAACTGAATTTTTATGTTTTTCAATAAATGCAGCACCATCATCAATGTTTTCTGGTCTAATACCCATTATAACTGTTTTGCCTATATATGATTTTTCTTTTATAATTTTAGCTTTTTCCGTTGGCAATATTATAGCTTCATTATTAAAAGAAAGCACAACCTCACCCTTTTGTTCTAAAATCTTAACTTCGATGAAGTTCATTTGAGGACTTCCTATAAATCCAGCAACAAACATATTAACTGGATGCTCATATATGTTATGAGGAGTGTCTACTTGTTGTACGAGTCCATCTTTCATTACAACTATTCTTGTTCCCATAGTCATAGCTTCTGTTTGATCATGAGTTACATATATAAACGTTGTTTGAAGCTTGTGATGAAGTTTTGCTATTTCCGTTCTCATTTGAACTCTAAGTTTTGCATCTAAGTTTGAAAGTGGCTCATCCATTAAGAATACCTTTGGATTTCTTACTATAGCTCTTCCAAGTGCTACCCTTTGTCTTTGTCCGCCTGATAATGCCTTTGGCTTTCTATCTAGTAAGTGTTCTATATCAAGTATTTTAGCTACATCAGTAACCTTTTGTTTTATTTCGTCCTTTGGCATTTTTCTTAGTTTTAACCCAAATGCCATGTTGTCATATACAGACATATGAGGATATAATGCGTAGTTTTGAAAAACCATAGCTATGTCTCTATCTTTAGGCGCCATATCATTTACTAGCTTATCACCAATATATAATTCACCTTCTGATATCTCTTCAAGACCTGCTATCATTCTTAAAGTTGTTGATTTACCGCAACCCGAAGGCCCTACGAAAACTACAAACTCTTTATCTTCTATCTCAAGATTAAAATCCTTAACTGCTGTTACATTACCAGGATAAATCTTGTGTATGTGTCTTAATGATAAATTTGACATAATTTATTCCTCCTACATGTACATTCTAAATAATTTTCAATATATGTATATTGTAATCCTTTAGAACATATTTATCTATTCGCAAAACCCCCAAAAGTGCTAAAGCTAATTTGTAGAAAGACACAAATCCCTATTTTGAGGCTTAAAGTTTTTCCCTTGATACAAGTCTAATTCCTTTAGCCTATTATCTATAGCATTTAAAACTTCCCACTTTTTCAAGCTCCACATAGGACCTATTAAAAGTTCCCTTGGTGCATCCCCTGTTAACCTATGAATAACCATATTAGGTGGAAGCATAGTGATTGAACTGCAGATTATATCTATGTATTCATCTTCCTGTAGGAATTCAAGCTTTTTCTCACTGTATAGCTCAGCCATGGGCGTATTCTCTAAAAGATGAAGTAGGTGCATTTTTATACCCTTTATATTCTTTTGGCTTACATAGTCTATGGTTCTTAACATGTCCTCCTTGGTTTCTCCAGGAAGACCAAAAATAGTATGTACAACTACATCAACGCTTCTTTTATTGAGCTCGTTAAGCGCCTCCTCAAATGTCCCTAGTTTATATCCTCTATTAATAATTTTTGCACTTTCATCCTTACTGGTTTGAAGCCCTAATTCTACCCAAGTGTATACTCTATGAGAATACTCCTCTATAAGGTCTAGCACCTCTTTATCTAAACAATCTGGTCTAGTAGCTATAGACAGTGCCACTACACCTTCCTGCATTACTGCTTCCTCATATTTTTCTCTTAGTACTTGTATAGATGCATAAGTATTAGTATAAGCCTGGAAATAAGCAATATATTTTCCCGACTTCCATTTTTTATTCATCATATGCTTTATATCTTTAAACTGGTTTGTTATGGAAAAATTTCTATTTCCAGCAAAATCGCCTGAGCCCCTTTCGCTACAAAACAAGCATCCTCCACTGCTGATGGTACCATCTCTATTAGGACAAGAAAATCCGGCGTCCAAAGCAATCTTAAAAACCTTATCACCGAACTTTTCTCTTAAAAAATAATTCAAACTATGGTACCTTTTGTCACCCCACATTTTCTGCACTAATCTCTTCCTTTCTTTTTAACCACATTCAAGAAGTGGTTAATATTTCAGTATCGAAGATGATGATTTAACACAACTTCGGTAAAACAACCAGTCATGAGACTAGCTACTTTACCCAAGTTTTTAACCCTACGTTAATTATACCTTATAGCCTATAAATAGTGCATTAATTATAATTTATCTACAACAAAGTTTTTTAAATCAAGTTTCCACTTGCCGATAATGTCCGTCTCTGAATTATTAACATTTGCTTTAGGTATTACTTCATAAGTCATAACATCTTTACCGAAAGAGGAGAATACTACTTGAACTTTATCTATTGGATAATCCTTTTCGAAATTAACAGGAATCATGTCTCCATCTTCTGTTTTATAAACCCTAATATATCTACCTGCGTTTTCCTTAGTGTACTGTACAACCAAGAACTTTTCATCTAAGGAAAAGGTCATAAATTCCACTTTACAATCCATCAATAAATCTGCCACAATCAATTCCTTTCCAATTGGTTTTTCCTTAGCCCTTACTTGAGATCCTGCACCTGCACCTTCACCTTGTTGAGCTCCCTCTCCACCTGCCCCCGGTTGAGCTTGAACTGCTAGAGATTCATCAATATTAACAATACCAATAAAAGAATTTTTGTTATAGGTGCTTATTGCAATTTTTTCTCCTTCGTAGCTAAAATTTATTGAATTAAACTCTTTTAGTGGTACCACCATCTTATAAAGCTTTGCTGCATCATCTCTTGAGTATACATACTTCGGTAGTCCTCCTTTATCAATAATTAAATTAGTTTTTACATCTTTTTTATCTCTAAGCCTAATACCTATACCTTCCGTAAAGCCTTCCTTTTGCGGTTCACTAGTAACCTCACTTATTCTGTATTCTGCACCATCCTTAACCACCTTTATAGTATATTCATCTAGAGAGGACATGGCCTTAGTCATGGAGGTTCTTGTCACTCTAACCTTAAAAACTCCACTTCTACCAACTTCAGTACTTTCTGTAAGGTTATACCCCCTTACCTTTATATCACTAATTGGCATATCAGTGGTTTTTCGAAGTAGCTCCTTAGTATATAATTGCTTACTACCCTCGTAATCCTCCTTCATTATAAGGTTCATATAACTCTCAACTACATTTTCTGCAGTTTTAATCTCAAAAGCATTAACCTTTGGCTTTTTTTCTTCCTCTTCTTGCCTTGCGCATCCTGTGAAAGACAAAACATAAAACAGTATTAACAAGCAACTTAAAATTTTTTTCAACGCTTTCACTCCCTTTTGGTTCAATTTTAATTCAATGATGAAAGTTATAATTACTTCTAAAATGTCTTAGCCGTTTCAAAATTAAACTCACTATACTATCTATAGTTTCTCTCTAAATAAATTTTTAATTTATAAAATCGTTATTTATTATTAATAAATACACATATATTTATAAAGACAAGCATCTTATTTAAGTATGACCCTTAATTTAATAATTTTATGGAGGAGATAGTTTGAAAAAAACAATTGGTTCAATATTTCAAATCGCAGCTGTATTTATAGGTACTATAGTAGGTGCTGGCCTTGCTTCTGGCCAGGAAATAACTCAATTTTTTAGCACCTACGGATATGTGAGCTTTTGGGGAATTCTCATATGTGGTTTAATCTATATTGCAATAAGCTCTATTATAATTTCTATTAGTTTAAAACATAAATTAAGTTCTTATACTGAGCTTATAACTCTTGTAAGTCCAGGTTTTTTTGGTGTAATTACAGATATTTTTACAAGTTTTTTCCTAGTTAGTGGGGCTGCCATAATCTTAGCTGGAAGCGGTGCACTTCTTCATCAATACTTTGGTATTTCAAAATGGGTAGGAATCGTACTTATGTCTCTCATTTCTTTATATACTTTATT
>CALJTN010000223.1 GCA_937976175.1 uncultured Clostridiaceae bacterium
GGAGGAGATAGAACAATTTATAATTCTAAAAGAAGTAAAAAGTTATGCAATTCAAGGGTATTTAATCAGCAAGCCTTTGCCAGTAAAAGAAATTAAAAATTTAATAGGTAAAAAGTTAGATCTACCATGAAATAAGGTAGATTGCTAAAAGAAATATAAAAAGTTTTAAAAAAATGTTGAAAAAGGTAATAATGCGTGATATTATGTGTATACAAGTTAATCATTAGTGGAAACTTATGTGTAAAAGTTTACACTTGGAAACTAATTTAATATTTAAATTGCGTGTTACTGATACGATCAGGCATGAGCAAAAGTCATTATAGTATAATAGCCACACTTAGTGGAGCTATTAATATGACTTTGCTCATGCCTTTTATTTTTGGTAACATGGCACAAAAGAGAGGGGAATATAAATGAAAAAAGCTTTTGGTGTTTTACAAAAGGTAGGAAAATCCTTAATGCTACCAGTAGCGCTATTACCAGCTGCAGGATTACTACTTGCCTTTGGTAATATGTTTCAAAATCCGCAGTTCTTAGCAGGAGCTCCAATGTTTAATGCAAGTTGGTTCCAGTTAGTAGCTAAAATTATGGAACAATCTGGAGATGTTATCTTTGGTAACCTTGCATTATTATTTGCAGTAGGGGTTGCAGTAGGTCTAGCTGATGGAGAAGGAGTTGCAGGACTTGCGGCAATAGTTGGATTCTTAATAATGAACAAAACTTTAGGTATTGTTGCTGGAGTTACTCCAGAACTTTTAGGTAGAGCACATCCAGAGTTTGCAAGTGTACTAGGTATTCCAACACTTCAAACAGGAGTATTTGGTGGTATCATAATGGGTATCGTTGCCGCGCAATTATATAAAAAGTATTACAACATTGAATTACCTTCTTACCTAGGGTTCTTTCAAGGTAAGAGATTTGTACCTATCATTACAGCAGTAGCAGCCATCGCAATTGGTATTGCAATGAGTTTTGTATGGCCTCCAATTCAGACTGGCCTAAATGTTTTTTCAAAAGGCATGATTGATGCTAATCCAACAGGAGCAGCTTTTATATTTGGTGTGGTAGAGAGAGCATTGATTCCATTTGGATTGCATCACATTTTCTATAATCCGTTTTGGTATCAATTTGGTGAATATATAAATGCAGCTGGTCAAGTAGTAAATGGAGACCAACTTATATTCATGGCTCAGCTAAAAGACGGAGTAGGAATTACAGCAGGAACCTTTATGACTGGAAAATTCCCATTCATGATGTTTGGACTTCCAGCAGCAGCACTTGCAATGATTCATGAGGCAAAACCTGAAAAGAAAGTTTTGGTAACTGGTATTTTAGCATCAGCAGCATTAACTTCATTCTTAACAGGTATTACAGAGCCGATTGAATTTTCATTCTTATTCGTAGCACCAATATTGTTTGGAATTCACACTATATTTGCAGGATTATCATTTATGACAATGCAACTTTTAAATGTTAAAATAGGAATGACTTTCTCAGGTGGACTTATAGATTACTTATTATTTGGTGTAGTTCCAAATAGAACTGATTGGTGGTTAGTAATTCCTGTAGGTTTAGTATTTGCAGTTATTTACTACTTCGGTTTCCGTTTCGCTATAAGAAAATGGAATCTTAAAACTCCAGGCCGTGAAGTAGAGGATGAAGAAGGCGCAAGTACTGGAAAAGTTAATGTTAAAGGTCGAGAACTTGCAATAGCAGTATTAAAAGCATTAGGTGGAAAAGAAAATATCACGAATTTAGATGCTTGTATTACTCGTTTACGTGTAAGTATTAAAGATGTTAAAAATGTGAATAAAGCGGAACTTAAGAAATTAGGAGCTGCTGGTGTGCTTGAAGTTGGTAACAGTGTTCAAGCAATATTCGGACCAAGAGCAGAGCAAATAAAAACAGAAATTAAAGAGGTTATAGCTAAGGGATTAGATAAATAATATGAATAACCATAATTAAGAAAAAAATCCTTATAAGAAACCAGTAGATTAGCATAGTGCATATCTACTGGTTTTTACAAAGTATAAATTTACCACTTTACCTCAAAGGTTATCTTTGCTACAATTATAGTATATATTGTAATTATCAATGATTAACTAAGAAAAATTCAAGTAAAGGTTTATTAAATGAAGGTTCTTTATTTTATAGATAGGTTTTACAAAATGTACATACTGGATTATTATAGCATTGAAATTAACTTGTAAGGAGCGGTTATAATGAATAACGAAGATAAAATATTAAAGATATTAGAACAAATGCAAGGTGATATGAAAGAGATGCAAGATGATATAAAAGAGATACAAGGTGATATGAAAGAAATGCAAGGTGACATGAAAGAAATGCAAGGTGATATGAAATTAGTAAAAACTCAACTTAAAGAGCATGGCGAAATGCTCAGTTCATTAAAAATTGCATCAGAATTTCATAAAGCTGATATAGACAATTTAACTCACCAAGTTGCAAATATGTCTGCTGAACTTAAGGCTGAAATAAAGGAAACAAATTTGAAAATAGATTCAATTGTGAAAGACTTAAATTTTGTAGAAATTGCTACAGGAAAGAATATAACAGATATTGCATACCTAAAATCTGTGAAATAGTAAATGCTATGTTTAGACACTTAAATGGGTGTCTTTTTTTATTAACTAATATAGTAACTTTACGAAAAAAGCATTGACTAATGGGAAAATATGAAGTATTATCAATATAAATACAAACAAAGAAAGTTTTGTTCAAAAAATATTTACTGTGAAAGGAGAACCGAAGAATGATTATTATGTTGTTAAAGTTATAATAAACTAAAATCTAGTAGTAAAATCATAGCCCAAAAACTATAAGCATAAGTGTTTTTATAAACCCTATAATTTAGGTTTATTTGAAATGCTCAAAATATGCAGTAATAGTAATCTATAATGTTAAAAAATTATAATTAATTTATAGGTCATATTTATAAGTACATTATAAAATTGTGCTTTAAAATATGTTTTATAAAGTTGCACTTAAATAGAGTTTTAAGTGTTAATAAAGATTAAATTTTTTAAGAGGGTAGGTTTGTTTGCTATAGACTTTAAGATTTTAATTATATAAATTTGAACAACATCAATTACAATTCTTTGATTTTCATTAATGTTACAGTAAGTTATAAAAGTGCTAGGTAGTAACCAGAGTAGTTATTAATAAACTTAGCCTTATCTTGCTTAATAATATTTGAAATTAGAGTTGTGTTGCTTTTGATAACACAGCTTTTTATTTTAAATTAATATATATTAGTTATTTGTCCATAGTAAAGGTATAATATGAACTTCTAATGAATAAATATGTAGCTATATATTTATTTACCACAAATAAATTTAGGAAATGAATTTATATGAAGAGATATACACAGCTGAACAAATTTTCAGTAAGTATATTTTAAAGAAGCATGCTATGATTTTACTGAAAATTTGGATGAAACCATATATAACAATGAATTTTAAAAGGATGTAGATGAATGCGTGTTCATCTACATCTTTAATTTTTTGTAGCGGGGACATTTAATAAATATTAGTTACTGAGAATAAAAAATAAATAATTATGGTTGAAATGCATTTTGATTTTTTAGGGGGTATAAAAAATGAATAAAAGTTGTTTTGATTCTTTTCCAATCCTTCAAACAGAAAGATTAATTCTTCGTGAGGTTAATTCATCAGATTTAGAGCACATATTTGAAATATTCAGTGATACTGAGGTTGCAAAGTATGATTGGTTTACTCCAATGAGATCCAAGGACGATGCAATGAAATTTATTGCTAGATATAAAGATGAATTTGAGGAGCAAGAAGAAATAACTTGGGGTATTGCGTTAAAAGAAAACAATAAATTAATTGGCACTTGTTGTTTAGGTGATTTCGCTCAGGGAGCTAGAAGATGCGAAATAGGATATGACATATTGCGGGCAGAATGGAGCAAGGGATATGCTACAGAAGCAATAAAGGCAGTAGTAGATTTTGCATTTAAAACTATGAATTTAAATAGAATAGAAGCATTTATAACACCAGGAAATGACGCATCTGTTAGTGTCTTAAGAAAAGTGAGTTTTGTACATGAA